>CALWCD010000039.1 GCA_944376265.1 uncultured Clostridia bacterium
TCCTCATCCAGCTCCTTCTGAGACAGCTTGGAGGCGGTGAGCAGCACCAGCTCGGTGACGTTTTCCTGCACGCCCCGAAGCATTTCCTCCCGCTCCTGGGCCAGCTGCTTCTCTGCCCGTTCCCGCTCCTTCTGGGCGTCCTGGGCGGCGTCTTTCAGAATGGCGCTGTACTCCTGCTGACCCCTCTCACGGGCCTCCGACACAATCCGGGCGGCCTGAGCGTCGGCGCCTTTCAGCTTCTCCTCGTACTGGGAGGTCAGCTCCCGGGCCTTTTCCTTCTGCTCTTTGGCGTCCTTCAAATCGTTTTCAATCTCCGCAGTGCGGCTTTCCATCATCTGTGTGATGGGCTTAAACAGAAAGTGCTTCAGCAGCAGAAACAGCACCAGGATATTCACAATGTTCCACACAATGGACCAATCCAGGTTTAGCAAACCCACACACCTGCCTTTCCTTTTTGAACTTGGGAAACCAAGATCAGCCCAGGATAATCAGCAGAATGCCGATGACCAGGCCGTACACGGCGGTGGCCTCCGCCAGGGCGCAGCCAATGAGCAGAGAGCTCTGGATCTTGCTGGCGGCTTCGGGCTGACGAGCAATGGCGTCCACGGCCTTGGCAGTGGCAAAGCTGATGCCCAGCCCAGCGCCAATACCGGTCAAAACTGCAATAGCGGCTCCAATAGCGATCATTTCAATCGACTCCTTTTTTATAAATAGTTGGTTTCATATATCCAAAACGGAGGGTTTCCCGCCCGTTTCTTCCAGGGTAACACTTGTTCACTCAATGGTTTCGGCTGTGAACAGGGCCGTTAGAAATACAAACACAATGGTCTGGATAATCCCGTCGAACACGTCGAAGTACATGCTCAGGGCCAGGGGCACCACCGCGGGGATGACAAGCTTGATCAGCTCCATGATGATGAACGCCCCCAGCACATTGCCAAACAGCCGCATGCACAGGGACAAGGGCCGAATGATCACCTCCATCAGGTTGATGGGCAGCAGCAGGGGAATTGGCTCCAAAAACTTGTGAAGTCCGCCTTTCAGCCCCTTAATGCGGAAGCTGGAGCCATAGATCAGCCCGCAGCTCATCAGGGCCAGCGCCGCGGTGACGTTCAGATCCTTGGTGGGGGGTGTGATGCCGATGATGCCGATCATGTTGGCCACGGCCAGGTACAGGGCAATGGTGCCGAAATAGGGGGCAAACCCCCGCCAGTGCTCTTCCCCCAGGGTGTTCCTGGTAAACTTGTTGATGAACCCCACGTAGATTTCCGCCACCATCTGGGCCTTACCGGGCACTTTTTTCAAGTGCCTGGTGCAGAGAATGGAGACCACCACCAGAAAGGCCATGATCCCCCAGGTGACCACCACCGACTCCGGCACCGGAATCCCCCCGAACAGGGGAATGGTAAACGCCGTATGGTTGTTCAGTCCCTCCATCAATTCCTCACGGATTCCCTCCATAGACACCACCCTCTCTGTGGGACAGGGGCAAGCCCCTTCATTTGTGAAATAATTCTAAAAACCAAAGCCTTCTTTTGTCCTTCTTGCTAAGCCTCAGCATACACCCTTCTTCCCGCACTGTCAATAACCCGAGAAAAAGATTGTAGATGCAACTAAATTGTTTTCTTCCTGAATTAAAAATTTGGCAAATTCCCTTTTGTTATAAGATTTCCCCTTTTCCCGCTGGAAATCAGTTGTCCCTGTTTTCTGGGTGATTCTGGAAACGAACCAGCGCTGAACGCAAGAAGGGCGGGACTTTCGTCCCGCCCTTCTTGCTTGAAAAAGGAGATTTATGAAAAAGAAACTTGTACTCGAATGAAACATCAGCTGTTGCTGGACTGGCCGCTCAACCCGGTATTCTCGGAAAGCACCAGTTCAATCTGGAGGCTTTCGCCGGAAGTGTACCGGTAGACCGTCAAAGTAACGGTGTCGCCGGGCTTCATGTCCGCAATATAGGTGGCAATGGTGTTGGCGCTGGTCACCTGGGTATCGTCAATGGCGGTGATAATGTCGTTGCGCTGCAGCCCGGACTTGGCAGCCTCTTCGCTGCTCACCTCATCCACCAGGAAGCCGGAGGGAACATTGTTCCAGGTAGCCTTGAGCGCATTGAGGAACGCGCCGGTAATGCCCAGCATGGGACGGTCTTTCACGTAACCGTAGTCGATCAGGTCGGTGACAATGGGCTGCACCGTGTCGGAGGGGATGGCGAATCCAAGTCCCTCATACTCGGTGGCGGCAATCTTGGAAGAGTTGATGCCCACCACACGGCCGTTCATGTCCACCAGGGCACCGCCGGAGTTGCCGGGGTTGATAGCCGCGTCAGTCTGGATGCACTTTACCGTATAGCCGGTGTCGCTGTTGGTGACAGGCCGGTTCAAAGCGGACACATAGCCAAAGGTGACGCTGGAGCTGAGCTGCAGGCCGCCGGGGTTGCCCACGGCCATCACTTCGTCCCCCACCTGCAGGTCGCCGGAATCGGCAAATTCCGCGGCGGTCAGGCCGGTGGCTTCAATCTTGATCACCGCCAGGTCGGTCTGGGTGTCCTCGCCCACCAGAGTGGCCTCGTAGGAGGCGCCGTCAGAGGTGACAACCTCCAGCTTGCTGGCGCCGTCCACCACATGCTGGTTGGTGACGATATACCCATCCTCCGAAATGATAATGCCGGAGCCTTCTCCTGCCAGGGAACCGGCGGTATCACTGTCCGAATCGGAGTTGTTGAAGAAGAAGCCCTGGGTGCTGATCTGGTAGTTCTGGATGCACACCACAGAGGGGATCACCTTCTGGGCTGCCTGCTGGCGGGTAAGCTGGTCGCTGGAGACCACGCTGCTGGTGTCCTCGCCGGAGTCGGCGTTTTTATACAAGGTAAAGGCTGCCGTTTTGTCGGAGCCGGTGCTTTCCACGTTCACCACGCCGGTTTGGATCAGCGCGGCAAAAATGCCCACAGAACCGAAGGACACCACCGCGCAGCACAACACGGCCGCCACCGCCCGCAGAAGGTACTTCTTGGCCTTCTTGCCGTCCCGGGGCTTTTTGGCCTTGGGAGGCTGGGCAGGTGTGTAATAGGGGGCGGGACTGTGCTGCTGGCCTGCCCCATTCCAGGTGTAGGTGTTGGGTCCCTGGGGCTGGCTGCCGTACTGCCAGCCGGTCTGGGTGGGGTACGGGTTCTGAGCCTGATTGCCGTAGCTCTGTCCATAGCGAGGGGCGGTGTAGGAGGTCTCCCCCTGAGTCTGGGTCTCTTCCTGCTCTGTATTCTGGTGCAGCGTTTCGTTGGTATCGCTGTCGCTGCTGTTTTTGTTCAAATCGTTGTTCTCATAAGGATTATACATAAACCATTGCTCCTTTCCTAAGCTCTGGGATTTGGTGAACCTGCAAGGGACCGTTTTCTGTTCTCTTCCCTTGTTGTGCCTTTATTATCCCCCAGCTTTGTGAAAAGGATGTGATGGGTTATGGATCCTTCCATGATTTTTCAAAAAAGTTTTTCAGGCCTCACTGGAGCTTTTCCAGCAGGTGGCTCCGCTTGAGGGCCAGGCGCACCGCCGCGCACAGAGGCACGGACACGGCCACGGCAATCACCGCGTTGATGCTGGAAGTCACCAGCTTGGTGGCCAGGGCGGTGAGCACCGTCCCCATGGCGCTGCCGATGAGCATCCCCTCGGCAAAGCTTTTGCCCAGGTACAGGATGATATACGTGACGCTGCCGGAAATGCCGGCGGCCACGTTCAGCTTGTGGTTGTCGCCCCGGTTGCGGCCAGCGTAGGCCACCAGCCCGCACACCACCGCCATCAGTCCCTTGAACACAAGGGTGAAGGGCGCGGAGAGGATGTCCCCGTAGATGATGACGTCGTACAGCCCGGACCCAATGCCCGCCGCCAGCCCGCCTGCCACAGGCCCCAGAATGAAGCCGGAAAGCAGGCAGAAGATGTTGCCCAAATGGATGCGGGTCATGCCGAAGGCCGCAGGTACCGGCACGCTGATCATGCTGCCCACAAAGACCATGGCTGCAAACACTGCGCTTAAAACTACCAGATAGATCGTTTTGTTCTCTTTAGCCGTCATTGTAACTACCCCCTGAGGGCATCGGCAGATCTGACGAGAACTCTCCGTCTATACCCTCATTATACTATATTACCCTGGATTTTACTATATGCTTCTGGAAAAATAGTGATATTATTTACAACTTTTTACGCCCGAGCCACGCCGGTGTCGCGGGCAGCCTGAGCCACAGCCTGGGCCACGGCGGGCACCACCCGCTTGTCAAAGGCGGAGGGGATGATGTTGGTCTCGCTGAGCTCCTCCTGGGGGATCAGATCCGCCAGGGCTTTGGCCGCGGCCACCTTCATCTCGTCGTTGATCTCTTTGGCACGCACGTCCAGGGCGCCCCGGAAGATCCCCGGGAACGCCAGCACGTTGTTGATCTGGTTGGGATAGTCGGACCGGCCGGTGCCCACCACACGGGCCCCGGCGGCCAGCGCCTCTTCCGGGAAGATCTCCGGAGTGGGGTTGGCGCAGGCGAACACCACGGCGTCCTTGGCCATGGTTTTCACCATCTCCCCAGTGAGGACTCCCGGAGCGGAGAAGCCCATGAACACGTCCGCCCCCCGAATCACCTCCGCCAGAGTGCCGGACTTTCTCTGGGGGTTGGTCTCCTCTGCCAGCTGTGCCTGGGCGTCGGACATGCCGGGAAGGCCGGGGACCAGGGCGCCGTTGCGGTCGCAGACTACCACGTTTTTCAGGCCCAAGGCCATGAGCAGCTTGGTGCAGGCAGTGCCCGCCGCCCCCGCGCCGTTGACCACCGCGGAGACCTCCTGGATCTTCTTGCCCACCAGCTTCAAGGCGTTGAGCATGGCGGACACGGTGATCACCGCAGTGCCGTGCTGGTCGTCGTGGAACACGGGGATGTCCAGCCGCTCCTTCAGCTTCCGCTCCACCTCAAAGCAGCGGGGCGCGCCAATGTCCTCCAGGTTGATGCCCCCGAAGGAACCGGCGATCATCTCCACCGTGTGGACAATCTCGTCCACGTCCTTGGAGCGGATGCAGATGGGGAACGCGTCGATGCCGGCAAAGGCCTGGAACAGGGCGCACTTGCCCTCCATTACAGGCATGCCCGCTTCGGGGCCGATGTCTCCCAGCCCCAGCACGGCGGTGCCGTCGGTCACCACCGCCACCAGGTTGCCCCGGCGGGTGTACTCGTAGGACTTCTCCACGTCCTTCTGAATCTCCAGGCAGGGAGCGGCCACACCCGGGGTGTAGGCCACGGACAGCTGGTCTTTATTGGTGAGAACACAGGGGGTGGTGACACGGATCTTTCCCTGCCACTCCCTGTGCATTTTCAAAGCTTCTTTGGCGTAATCCACAGCGCGTTCCTCCAGTTTCATTCCATTTGTTTCCGATTATAGCACGCTGTTCCCCACCACGCAAGACAAGCCCTTGATTTTTCCATCCACACCCGTATAATAGAACAAGACTCTCTTGGGGAGGAATGGATGATGAACACAAAAACAAGGCCCTTTGACGCCTGTATTTTTGACCTGGACGGCACTCTGGCCAACACTCTCACCTCCATTGCCCATTTCGGCAACGCCACTTTGGAGGAATACGGCCTGCCACCCATCCCGGTGGAAACCTATAAAACCCTGGTGGGCAACGGGGCGGACGTGCTCATGCGGCGGATGCTGAACACCGTGGGGGCCCAGTTTCCCGAGGACAAACTCCGGGAATTCCGGGCCTCCTACGACCGCCGGTACGAGAGCGACCCCATGGCTCTGGTGGAACCCTACCCGGGCATTCCCCAAACCCTGGAACAGCTGAAAGCTCTGGGGCTGAAGCTGGGAGTGCTGTCCAACAAGCCGGACAACATGGCCCAGTACATTGTGGGCGCCCTGTTCGGCAGCCTGCCGGACCAGGTCCACGGCCAGCGGGCAAGCTATCCCACCAAGCCGGACCCCAAGGCGGTGCTGGAAATGGCAGCGGACTTTGGAGTCTCCCCCCAGCGGGTGCTCTACGTGGGAGACAGCGGGGTGGACATGGAGACCGGCCGCAATGGGGGCATGGTCCCCTGCGGGGTGCTGTGGGGCTTCCGGGACCGGGAGGAACTGCTGGAAAACGGCGCCCAGCACCTGGTGAAAACCGCGGAAGAGCTGTACCACCTGGCCGCAGGGATCTGAATACACCCACACAGCAAAAAAAGACACCCGGCCGGGTGTCTTTTTTTCGCCGATTCACGGAAGAGCGTTACGCTTCCTTGGGCACGCTCTGGTTGAACTTATCCAAAGCCAGGGCGGCAACTATGCCCACCACCAGGCAGATCACGTTGGCCGCAGCGCTTCCCACGCTGACGGTAAAGCTGCCAAAGGGGATGATCACCAACGTGGCTGCGATGACAATGCCCACAATGGCGTGGAAAGCGAAGGAATAGAAGTGGTTGAACAAGGCATCCACCGCCTTGGCCAGGCAGAGGATGGTCACCACCGCGCCGATCCCAGCGGGTGCCAGCACGCTCAGGTCCAGGTTGCCGATGCCGTCCACGAAAGGTGTGTACAGGTTCAGGGGCATCAGCAGGGTGGAGAAGCTCATGCCCGGGGCGATAATGGACAGGGCCGCGCAGAACCCGCAGAACAGATACCAGCCAAAGTTGGGGACAATGGCCACCGACAGCAGGTTGAGAGACAGGAGCAGGGACATCACAATGGCGAAGGCCACCCCCAGGGAGACCCAGCTGCCCTTGGTGCGGCCCTGCTCCCCCGCCTCCCGGAACAGGGAGGGAAGCATGCCGCCAATAAGCCCCACAAACAGGCACACGGACTGGTCCGGGTATTTTTCCAGGAAGAAAGCCAGGATCTTGGCCACTCCCAAAAAGCCCAGGGCCGCTCCCAGGATCACCGGGAACAGGCGGGGCACGTGGGTTTTGAATTTCTTAAAGGGGCTGGAGAGCAGCTCCATCACCGGTTTGTAAATGCCGAACACCACACAGAGCACGCCTCCGGAAATTCCCGGAAGCACCGCTCCCACGCCGATGAGCATGCCCTGCAGCACCCGCAGCACCAGGCGCAGAACACCTGTATTTTTCTCTTTCATCCATGGGGCCCCTTTCTTTTGGGAGGATCGCGGCTGGGTTCCCAGCCGCCGTAACCCCTATTATAAGCCGGAAAGCCCTTCCAATTCAACCACCATCTGGCCGGGACAGCCCATTTTCAGAATATTGTAAGGATTCTTCCCCTGGAACGCCTGTCTTTTTGGCTGGTTGACAGCATGGCGCCCCGGGATTATAATCGTAGCAGCTTTTTTGGAAAGGGGCGGTTTTCATGGTCGGACAGACTGTGGGCAGGTTTGCGCCCACCCCCAGCGGGCATCTCCACCTGGGAAACCTGTTCTCCTCCCTGCTGGCCTGGCTCTCCGCCAAATCCCAGGGGGGAAGGATCATCTTTCGCTGCGAAGACCTGGACCCGGACCGCTCCTACCGGGAGTTCGCTGTGCAGGCCCAGCATGACCTGGAGCTTCTGGGCCTCACCTGGGAGGAAGGAGGCGGCTTGGGCGGCCCCCACGGCCCCTACGACCAGGGCAGCCGCTTCCACTTTTACCAGTCCCAGCTGGACAAGCTGGAAGCCCTGGGCCTGGTGTACCCCTGCTTTTGCAGCCGCGCCCAGCTTCACGCTGCCAGCGCCCCTCACGCCTCCGACGGGGAACCCATCTACGCAGGCACCTGCCGGGGACTTTCCCCTCAGCAGGTGGCGGAAAAGCGAAAAACCCGCTCCCCTGCCCTGCGGCTGCAGGTGCCGGAGGAGGTCATCTCCTTTACGGACCTTCACTACGGCCCCCAGGAGCAGTTTCTCCCCACCGGCTGCGGGGACTTCATTCTCCGCCGGTCCGACGGGGTTTTCGCCTACCAGCTGGCGGTGACCACCGACGACGGGGCCATGGGAGTGACCCAGGTGGTGCGGGGCCGGGACCTGCTCTCCTCCACCCCCCGGCAGATTCTCCTGTTCCGGCTGCTGGGCTACCCTGTGCCCCAGTTCGCCCACACTCCCCTGCTGCTGGCCCCGGACGGCCGGCGGCTCTCCAAGCGGGACGGGGACCAATGCCTTTCCGGCCTGATGGCCAAGGGCCTTTCCCCCCAGCAGGTGGTGGGGCGGCTGGCCTTTCTGGCGGGGCTGCTCCCCCGGCCGGAAGCGGTCACTCCCCAGGAGCTTCTGCCCCTGTTCTCCTGGGAGAAGGTCCCTCGGGAGGACGTGGTCATCCCCTGGGAATTTCTGGAATGAAAAAAGGACGGCGCCGAAAAGCCCGTCCTTTTTTTTCGTTCTATCCGGTTTATTCCGGGATCACCGGCAGGCCGTCCAGGTACCGGCGGACCATGTCCAAGGCCTGGCTGGCGGCGCAGTGCCGGTGCCAGGCGCGGCTCTTGGTGCGGCCAATGGGAGACCGCTTGGTCACCCAGGTGTGCTCCCCGTCGCTTAGGGCGATGTAAATCAGCCCCACAGGCTTTTCCGGGGTGCCCCCGTCGGGGCCGGCAATGCCGGTAATGCCCACGCCAATGTGGCTGCCGGACCGGCGGACGATCCCCTCCGCCATGGAGCGGGCCGTCTCCTCGCTGACCGCCCCGTACTGCTCCAGCGTCTGGTGATCCACGGACAGCAGCGCCTCCTTGGCCTCGTTGGCGTAGGTGACGCAGCCCATATCAAACACCGCGGAAGAACCGGGCACGTCGGTAATCCGCTTGGCCAGCAGCCCGCCGGTGCAGGACTCCGCCGTGGCCAGCTTCTTGCCCTGAGCCGCCAGCTTCTGGACCACCAGCTCCTCCAGGCTCTCCACGTCCACGCTGTACACAAAGTCCCCCAGCCGCCCCTTGATCTCCTGAATCAAAGGCTGGCACATCTGGTCGGCCTCTTCCTGGGTGTGGGCTTTGGCGGTGACCCGCAGGTAGCACTCCCCCTCCTTGGCGTAGGGCGCCAGGGTGGGGTTCTCCCCGTCCATCAGGTCGTCCATCATCTGGGCCACCGGGGCTTCCCCCTTGCCGTAAATGTGCACGTTGTGGGAGACAATCACCCACTCCTGGCCCTGTTTCAAGTAGGGCACGGCGTAGTTTACCAGCATGGGCTCCAGCTCCGAGGGCGGCCCCGGCAGCATGATAACCGTGCACCCGCTCTGGGCCTGGAAGGCGCAGCCGGGCGCGGTGCCGTTGTCGTTCTGGAACACGGTGCAGCCCTCCGGCAGCCAAGCCTGTTTCTCCTGGTTGGAGCTCACCTTTTTCTCGTTGAAGTAGTTTAAAATCCTGTCCAGGCTGGGCTGGTGAAGCACCAGGCGCTTGCCGGCGCAGGCTGCGGTGGTCTCCTTGGTCAGGTCGTCGGTGGTAGGCCCCAGGCCGCCGGTCATAATCAACAGGTCGCTGCGGGAAATGGCGGTCTCCACCGCCAGCTTCAGCCGCTCCACGTTGTCCCCCACCACGGCGGAGTACAGCAGGTTGATGCCCAGAGCGGAAAGCTCCCGGGCCACAATGGTGGTATCCGTGTTCACCACCTGGCCCAACAGCAGCTCGGTGCCCACGGAGATGATTTCTGCGTTCATAGTGTTTTCTCCTCTTTTCTGTGCCCTTGCTCAAGTCTCTCAGGGCATGATCCACTCCGTCTCCAGCTGGGACAGAGCCTCCTCCAGCAGCGCTTCCCCGTCAATGGCCTGCTCGCCGCTCTCCACAAAGTGGAGGATGGGCTTGGTCCGGGGATGCTTGGGGGTGAAGATGGTGCAGCAGTCCTCATAGGGCTCGATGGAGATGTCGTAGGTGTCGATCATCCGGGCAACCTTCACGATCTCCGACTTGTCGGAACCGATCAGGGGCCGGAACACGGGCATGGTGGCCACGGCGTCGGTGCAGGCGATGGCCTGGATGGTCTGGCTGGCCACCTGGCCCAGGCTCTCCCCGGTGATCAGGGCGGAGCAGCCCTCATCCCGGGCCACCCGCTCTGCCGCCCGAAGCATGAACCGGCGCAAAATCACCGTGGAAAGCTCCTCGGGGCACTTGTCCCGGATCTCCTCCTGAAGGTGGGTGAAACCCACGGTGACAAACTTGATCCGTCCGGCGTACTGGGCCACCTTTTTCAGCAGGCGGGCCACCTTCTCGTGGGCCAGCTCGCTGGTATAGGGCGGGCTGGCAAAGTGGATGGCTGTCAGCTCCACCCCTCGTTTGGCCATCATCCAGGCGGCTACCGGACTGTCCAGCCCGCCGCTGATGAGGATGGCCGCCTTTCCCCCCGTACCCACGGGGATGCCTCCCGCGCCGGGCTTGGTGTCGGCGTGGACAAAGGCGTAGCGTTCCCGCACCTCCACCCGGACCACCAGGTCGGGGTTGTGGACGTCCACCCGCAGGTGGGGGAATTTCTCCAGCAGGTAGCCCCCCACCTCCGCGGAAATCTCCGGGGACTTGTAGGGGAACTTCTTGTCGCTGCGCTTGCTCTCCACTTTAAAGGTGGAGATCTCCTCCAGCTGGTCCGCCAGATACTGGGCGGCCCGCTGACAGATCTTTCCCAGGTCCTTTTCCGCCACCCCGGCCCGGGCGTAGCCGATTACGCCGAACACCTTGGAGACCCGGTCCTCTGCCAGGTCCATGTCGGCGCTGTCGTCCTTGGGTTCCACGTACACGGTGGACTGAACCGAGGCCACGGAGAACTCCCCGGCGCTTTGCAGCCGGCGGCGGATATTTTTCAGGAGCACGTCCTCAAAGGCCTTGCGGTTCAGACCCTTCAGGGCGATTTCCCCCAGTTTCAGCAAAATCACTTCTTGTGGCATACTACACTTCCCATCTCAAAAGATATCGATTCCCGGCAGAGGGTTATCCCCGGTGGGCCAGGGTTTCCAGTCCCAGCTTCAATCCCTCCGCCAGGGCTTCCACGTCCTCCCGGGTGGAGAACCGGGAAAAGCTCACCCGCAGGGCGCTCTCCACCTGCTCTTTGGGCAGGCCCATGGCCTCCAGCACATGGCTGGGCTTGGCTCTGCCGCAGGCGGACCCGGAGCTGACATACACCCCCCGCTCCGCCAAAAAGTGGAGCATGGTCTCCCCGCGGACTCTCCCGGCGGAGAAGTTCAGCACGTAGGGCAGCCCCTCCTCCGGGGAGTGAATTGTCACCTGGGGCAGCTGGGCCAGGTGTTGCCGGAGGAGGCTGTTCAGCTCTCCCACCCGCTCCAACGTCTCCCGGGCGGGGGGCAGCTGTTTCACTGCCTCCCCCAGGGCGCAGATCAGGGGCACGCTCTCCGTGCCGGAGCGCAGACCCCGTTCCTGGCCGCCTCCCAATGTCCGGGGCAGAACGCGCACCCCTTTCTTCACGTACAGGGCGCCAATCCCCTTGGGGGCGTGGATCTTGTGGCCGCTGAGGGTGAGCAGGTCCACCCCCAGCCGCTTTACGGTGAAAGGCAGCTTGCCAAAGCCCTGGACTGCGTCGGTGTGGAGCAGGGCGGGGGCTTTCTTCCGGCGGATGGCTTTCCCGGCAGCCTCCACCGGGAAAACAGCCCCGGTCTCGTTGTTCACCAGCATAACGCTGACCAGGATGGTCTTCTCGTCAATGGCCTGCGCCAGTGCTTCCTCCGACAGGCGGCCGGTGCTGTCCGGCTTGAGGTACACCACCTGGAAGCCCTGCTGTTCCAGCGCCCGGCAGGGGTTCAGCACAGAGTCGTGCTCCGCGGCGGTGGTGACGATCTTGTTCCCCAGCCGGCGTCTAGCCTGGGCGGCCCCGAACAGCACCAGGTTGTTGCTCTCCGTGCCGCCGCTGGTGAAGGTGATCTCCTCCGGCTGAGCCCCCAGGGCACCCGCCACCTGGGCGCGGGCCTCTTCCAGCAGCTTCCTGGCCTGAAAGCCCCGGGTGTGGAGGGAGGAGGGGTTGCCGAACTCCTCCACCATCAGCTCCACCGCCTTTTGCGCCACAGCAGGCAGCACCTGGGTGGTGGCGCTGTTATCTAAATAGTGTTCCTTCTGTGTTTCCATGTTGCCTTCTTTCTCTCAGGACAGCTTCCGGTAGCCGGTGGCAAAGTCCACCTGGTTGCGCAGAGGCTCCCCGTTGCGGAACCGCTCCAGGTTTTCCGCAAAGATGTTCACAATCCGCTCCTGGGTCTGCCGCAGGTGGTAGTGCCCGGAAATGTGGGGGGTCACCACGGCGGTGGGGATCTTCCACAGGGGATGGTCCGGGGGCAGGGGTTCCGGGTCGGTCACGTCCACCCCGGCGCCGGAGAGATGGCCGCTCTCCAAAGCGTCGCACAGGGCGTCTGTGTCCACAATATACCCCCGGCCCACGTTGAGCAGCACCGCCCCTTCCTTCATGTTGGCGATCCGCTCCCGGTTCATCAGGCCCCGGGTGGCTTCGGTCCCCGGCAGGGTGACGGCCACCACGTCCGCCTGGGGCAGCAGTTGGTCCAGGTCCTCCAGCAGGTGGACTTCATCGGCGTAGTCCGGCTTCTGCCGGGGGCTGCGCCGCACGCCGATAACCTTGGCCCCCAGGGCCTTGCACCGCATGCCGAATTCCCCGCCGATGTCCCCCATGCCCAGCACCAGCACCGTGGAGCCGTACACTGCTTTCACCGCTCCCAGAGATTTCCAGGCCCCCTCCTTCTGGGCGTCCCGGTAAAGCTCCAGCTTTTTAAGCACTTCCAGCAGCATGCCCAGCATGTGCTCGGAGATGGCCAGGCCGTAGGCGCCGGTGGCGTTGGTCAGCAGGGTGTTCTCCGCCAGCACCCCGGGCTTGATGTACCCCTCCACCCCGGCGCTGTTGGTTTGCAGCCATTGCAGGTGGGGGGAGCCGGACAGCATGGTCTCCGGCACGTTGCCCAGAATTACGTCGGCCCAGTCCACATCCTCCTGGGTGAGGGGCCGGCTCTCCGCCAGCTCCTGGGGATCGGCGCACACCAGCCCCCCTGTTCCGCAGAACCGGAACTCCCAGCCGGGAGCCGCATTCTCCAGCTGTGTCACTTGAACATTCAGTACGGGGACAGCCACTAACACCCGTTTTGCTTCCATGTTAAGCACCTCGCCTTTCCTTCTCCCCCGCCTTTTCCCAGGCGCCGGGGCGTCAAATAGTTTCCAGTTCTTTCTGCCACAGGCGCCAGCTGGCGTCGGAGGGCATGCGGAAGTCCCCTCGGGGGGACAGAGTCACAGACCCCACCTTGGGGCCGTCGGGCAAACAGGAGCGCTTGAACTGCTGGGTGAAGAACCGGCGGTAGAAGGCGGTGAGCCACCGCTTCACCGTGGCAGGGTCGTACTGGCCTGCAAAGGACCGGCAGGCCATGCGGAAAATTTTCCCCGGGGCAAAGCCGAAGCGCAGCATATAGTAGAGGAAAAAGTCGTGAAGCTCGTAGGGCCCCACCAGATCCTCGGTCTTTTGGGCGATCTCCCCGTCCTTGGGCGGCAGCAGCTCCGGGCTGACAGGGGTGTCCAGCACGTCCAGCAAAGCCTCTTTCAGCCGAGGCTCGCTGTGGTCGGCGGCATAGCGCACCAGGTGGCGCACCAGTGTTTTGGGAATGGAGGCGTTGACCCCGTACATGGACATGTGGTCCCCGTTGTAGGTAGCCCAGCCCAGGGCCAGCTCCGACAAGTCCCCCGTGCCGATGACAATGCCTCCCAGCCGGTTGGCGTAGTCCATAAGCACCTGGGTCCGCTCCCGGGCCTGGGAGTTCTCAAAGGTCACGTCCAGGTCGGTCTCCTTCTGGCCGATGTCCAGGAAATGCTGGCGCACCGCCTTCTCAATGGACACCTCCCGGAAGCTGACCCCCAGCTCCTCCGCAATGCGCTGGGCGTTGGACTTGGTGCGGCTGGTGGTGCCGAAACAGGGCATGGACAGGGCGTGGATGCCCTGCCGGAGAAGCCCCAGCCGGTCAAAAGCACGGGCGGTGACCAGCAGCGCCAGGGTGGAGTCCAATCCGCCGGACAGGCCCACCACCGCCACCTTCCCGCCGATCTTCTCCAGCCGGGTGGCAAGGCCCACGCTCTGCATGGTGAGGATCAGCTGGCAGCGGTCGGAAAGGCCCACCGCGTCCTGGGGCACAAAGGGGTATTTGGGGAACTCCCGCCGGGGTTGGAAGGACTCCAGCGTGGCGTCGTCGTACCGGAAGGGGATGGTCACATACTCCGGTTCCCGGGCGGACTGCCAGGTGTTCATCCGGCGGCGCTCCTGGACAAGGCGCTGCAAATCCACGTCGGCAGAGATTCTCCCGGTGGTGAACAGCTGGCTTTCCGCCAAAAGGGAGCCGTTTTCCGCCACCAGGTCGTGGCCGGCGAACACCATGTCCGTGGTGGACTCTCCCAGGCCGCTGTCCACATAGGCGTAGGCAGCCAGCAGCCGTCCGGAGTGCTGCCGCACCAGTTCCCGGCGGTACTCCGCCTTGCCGATGGTCTCGTCGGAGCAGGAGGGATTCAGCAGCACCGTGGCCCCGTTTCGAGCCAGGCCGATGCTGGGGGGAAGAGCGCTCCACAAATCCTCGCAGATCTCCACCCCCACCCGCAGCTCCGGCACGTTCTCACAGGCGAACAGCAGCCCTTTTCCCAGCCAGGTGCGCTGGCCGGCGTAGAGCACCTCCATCGCCTCTGGCGCGGGAGTGAAATGCCTGGCCTCGTAAAATTCTGAATAGTTGGGGATGTACTCTTTGGCGGGCAGGCCCAGCAGCCGGCCCTTGTGGAACACGGCGGCGCAGTTGTACAGGGCCCCCTCCCAGGGGACGGGCACCCCCGCCACACAGAGGATATCCAGCCCGGCGGTGCGGTTCAGCAGGGTTTCCAAGGCCCGCTCCGCCCCTTCCAGCAGCGTCCTGTCCTTGAACAGGTCCCCGCAGGTGTAGGCGGTGAGGGAAAGCTCCGGAAAGCACACCGCGCCGCAGCCTTCCTGGGCTGCCTCCTGGATGTGTTCCAAAATCCGCTTCCCGTTTTCCTCCACGTCCGCCACGGACACGGCAGGCGTGGCGGCTGCAATGCGATAAAATCCGTCTTTCACAAGCGATCATCCTTTCCAGCTTGATAACCATCAAATCCCCAGCTCCTTCACCAGGGGCTGGGGACTGGGAATGTTGAGGGATCAGCCGCCGGTGGGCTGAGAGTCCGCCGAGGGAGCGGGAGTGGGCTCCGCCGGCGCGGGGGTGGGAGTGGCAGGCACTGGTGTAGGCGTTGCCGGCACTGGGGTGGGTGTGGCAGGCACTGGGGTGGGTGTGGCAGGCACCGGCGTGGGCGCCGGAGTAGGAGCCGCCGTGGGCGCCGGGGTAGGCGCTGCCGTAGGGGCAGGGGTGGGAGTGGGGTCCGCCTCGGAGGTGTTGCCGGATTCCTTGGAGGTGTTCACCTTGTCCGTATCGGTGCCGGGGCCCACCCCGTACACCATGCCGGTGGCGGGATAGCTGGAAGAGGAAAGCTCCTCGCTTTTCACCAGCTCGTCACCCTTGTAGTAGCTGCGGTAAGCCCGGGCAGTGTAGCCGTAGTTCCCCGAGGACCGGCGCACATACTGGCCGGAAGCCAGGCTGGAGTCCTCCCGGAAGCTGACGGAGGACAAGGGCGGCTGGGAACCGGTCTGCTCCGAGGTGACCTCCACCCTGTCCCACTCCTCCGGGAAGCAGCCGTAAATCTCCACGTTCAGGGTGGTGCCGCTCATCCAGGAGCTGATGTAAATGGGGGTGTCCATGGGGTTTTTAAACCGGAAGTCCAGGTTGCCGTAGTCCACGGTGGCGTCCAGGCCAATGGGGCAGTAGGAGGAGGGAATGGAGTGCTCCCAGCGCTCCACAATCTCCATGCCCGCCTTCAGCGTGGCGATATACAAAGTGGTGGAACCCTGGCAGATACCGCCGCCGTACATCTGCACAATAACTCCGCCGGAGATGCCTCCCGCAGGCAGCCAGCCGTTGGCAGGGTCCGTGCTGTCCCCCAGGGTGCCGTTATAGGAAAACTCCTGGCCGGGCTCCAGAATGGTGCCGTTCACCCGGGAAAGGGCCAGGGCCATGTTGCTGTTGCCGTTGGCGGTGTTGGTGGACACGGTGGAGTAGCTGGAAAGCAGGGTGAAATGCTCCTCCAGATAGGCCTTGGTCACCTGGGGTTCCGTCTCCAGGAAGGCCGCCTGAATGTCCCCTCCGTGCTTTTGGGAGAGGAGCTGCCGCACGCTCTCCAGGGTTTTGGCCAGGTCCACCTGGCTGCCGGTCTGTTCCTCGGTAAAGGTGAAGGCGCCGTCCTCCCCTCTGCCGGAAACGGTGGCGTCCTTGCCCTGGACCACGCAGGCTTTGGCGGCGTCCACCAGCTTCTGCTCTCCCGTTTCGGAAAGGTCTGTCACGTAGTTCAGGGGATATTCCTCCGCCTTGTGTTCCTCCAGATATTTGGGCAGGGTCAGCTCCAGCACGTCCTGGGTGACCAGGTCGTCCCCGGAAAGGACTATGGTATCGTCCCGGAATTTCACGGTGATCTCCATGGCGTCCACCGCTTCCTCAATGGCGCCCCGAGCGATTTCCAGCGCCTGGTCCACGGTTTTCCCCGAGATATTCTTCCCCCCGATGGAGGTCCCTTCCGGGAACACCGTCAGGTCCACCTCCTGGGAGGAGAGAGAGGAGGTATCTTCCTGCTGGGAGCAGGCGCACAGCCCGCCCAGCAGCAGCAGCGAGACCGCTCCTATGGCAAGTTTCTGCAAAAAAATATTCCAGCGCATCGCGCCCATCCTTTCTTTCTCATTTCATGTATTCTCACAGGATGGGAGGTCCTTCCCTTCCTTGCACACCATTTGACGAATCTTTGTTCATTATACCTTCCCCCGGCGAAAAAGTAAAGGAGGAATGGGCCGGGATCTCACGAAAAAACTGGCATTTCGTCCCAACTCGTGCTACAATATCCCCAGCAAGTTTTTCCCAGAAACCGGGGGACGCTTTCGGGAACCGCGTCGCCTGTTTTTCCCCGGAACCTCTCTGGGAAACCGTCAGAAACCATGAGGAGATAAAGAGGAATTTTTATGAAGATCATGCTCTTGACCGCGGCCACCGGCGGCGGTCATATGCGGGCCTCCGCGGCCGTGGAAAAGTACATTCGGGACAACACCGGCTACGACGTGGTCACAGTGGATACCCTGAAAGCCATCAACCGCTTCCTGGACAAGACGGTGTGCGACAGCTACCGCTTTATGGCAAAGCGGGTGCCTGCCATGTTCGGCCGGCTGTACAAGCAGACCAACCGGCAGAACCTGTTTTCCGACCTGGTGCCCAAGCTCAGCGGGCTGTTCAGCAACCTGCTCTACCCCACCATCTCCGAGTACCAGCCGGATGTGATCCTTACCACTCACCCCTTCGCCACGGAGATGATCTCCGACCTGAAGGCCGACGGCACCGTCACCGCCCCGCTGATCTGCATTCTCACCGACTACGGGGTGCACCGGGCCTGGATCGCTCCCCATGTGGACGCCTACGTGGTGGCCAGCGAGGACATGGTGCCCGAGCTTGTGAGCTTCGGCGTGCCGGAAGAAAAGATCTACCCCTTCGGCATCCCGGTCCACGGGGTGTTCTTCCACCGGGAGGACCGGGACATGATCCTCCGGGACCTGCGGCTGGACCCCAAGCTTCCCACCCTGCTGTTCATGGCGGGCAGTTTCGGGGTGGCCAACATCATCAAGCTGTACCGGGACCTGGAAGCCACCGACGTGAAGATGCAGATCATCGTCATTACCGGCCGGAACCAAAAGCTGTACGAGGCCTTTGAGAAGGAGCTGGCCCAGCGGGAAGCCATTCCCACCCGGCTGATCTTCTTTACCGAGGAAGTGGAAAAGTACATGCACGCCAGCGACCTGCTGGTGACAAAGCCCGGCGGCCTCACCGTGTCGGAGGCCCTTGCCTGCAACCTGCCCATGGCGGTGTTCGACGCCATCCCCGGCCAGGAGGAGGACAACGCCAACTTCCTGAAGATCCACGACATGGGCGTGCGGCTTCAGAAGGACGGCAACTTCGCCGAGGTGATCTCCTCCCTGCTGATGGAAAAGGAAAAGCTTCAGGAGATGCGGGACAACTGCAAGGAGTTTGACAAGTCCCAGTCCATTCCCAACCTGCTGGCCCTGATCCGGGACCTGGTGGAGGAGGAAGCATGAGCCGGTTTACCCAGGAACACCTGGAAGCTTTGAAACGGGAGCTGGAGTCCCTGGGGGACTCTGCCTACAAGGCGTTCAACGAAAAATTGCTGCCCGGGGTGGAAACCGCCTACGGAATCCGGATGCCGGCCCTGCGCGCCCTGGCCAAGAAGCTCCTGAAAGAGGACCCCCTGGGCTACCTTTCCCTCTCCACCCCCGGTTGCTACGAGGAGACCCTGCTCCGGGGGCTGGTGATTGCCGGGCTGAAGCTTCCCTGGGAGGAAAAACGCCCCTGGGTGGAGGAGTTTCTGCCCCTCATAGACAACTGGGCGGTGTGCGACGCCTTCTGCAGCAGCTTGAAGCCCCGTTCTTCCCAGGACCGGGAAGCCATATGGGAGTTTTTAAAGCCCTGTTACAGAGACCGGCGGGAGTTCTTCGTCCGGTTCGCTGTGGTGACCCAGCTTTCCCAGTTTGTGGAGGAATGCCGTCTGGAGGAGGGGCTCTCCCTGCTCCAGTCCGTGGACCACCCGGGATACTACGCCAAAATGGGAGTGGCTTGGGCCCTGTGTGAGTGGTACCTCTTCTCCCCTCAGCAGGTGGACGCGCTGCTGGCCAGACGCTGCCTGTCGCCGTGGGTGCAGAACAAGGCCATTCAGAAGATCCGGGAGTCCCGGCGGGTGGACAAGGAGACTAAGGCTGCCCTGCTTTCCTACAAGCTGACGGAACATGCCCCTGAAGGTTAGACGCCCATCCCCCGGGATTGGTGACATGGATTTGAAAAAATGGAGGTGGACCCCTGTGAAATTTGGCTGCTGCGTTTCCCTGTGGAAGGAGGAGATCCTCCAGCTGCCCGGCGCCGGAGCAGACTACGCCGAGACAGGCTTTTCCTCCCTGTGGGAGAAATCTCTGGAGGAGGTGAAAGCCCGGGCCGCTCAGGTTAGGGACGCCGGCGTGTCCGTGGAAGCCATGAACCTGCTCTTTCCCGGCACTCTCCGGCTGACCGGCCCGGAAGCGGACGCCTCCCTGGTGGACCGCTACCTGGAAGACGCCCTTCCCAAGGCTGCCGTTTTAGGCCCCAAGGTGGTGGTGTTCGGCAGCGGAGGAAGCCGCCGTGTGCCGGAAGACTTTCCCAAAGAGGCGGCCTTTTCCCAGCTGGTGAGCCTGTGCCGGGACCACATCGCCCCCGCAATGGCCGCCTATGGGATCACCTGCTGTGTGGAACCTCTTCACCAGGGTGAGTGCAACATTCTCAACACCAGCGGGGAGTGTTTCCGTTTGGTGGAGGAGGTGGACCGCCCCAGCTTCCGCCTGTTGGTGGACCTGTACCACTTTCAGCTGGAGGGGGAGGAACTCTCCTCACTCTCCAGGTACGGGAACAAGCTGTGCCACACCCACATTGCCAGTGCCAGGAACCACCGGCTCATCCCCCTGCCGGGAGACAGGGAACCGTACCCCGCTTTCTTCCAGGCCCTTCGGGCCATGGGGTACCAGGGCAGAATGTCCCTGGAGGGTTCCGCGCCTCAGGGCATGGCCCAGATAGCCGCCTCCCTGGCTTATCTCCGAAAGCTGGCGGAAGAAGCCGGCCTGTAAAACCACAAAAGCCCCTCCCGTTCGGGAAGGGCTTTTTTACTGTCTGCGCCGCCGATCACCGGGACAGCCGTTCCAGCAGCAAGGTGTTTACCAGGGTGTAGACCCCATCGAAGAGGAACCCCAGGCCGATGAACATCACCAGGCCCTCCACCGTGCTGAAGGGGCTCAGCACCATCACCAGGCCGCAAATGGTTAGGACCACCGCTGCCAGGCAGGAGATCCACCAGCGGCCAAACCCCAGAGCCCTCATGTTCAGGGAGCGCTTGACAGAGGCCAGGCTGTCGATGATGATGTAGATCCCCAGGATCACCGGCACCAGGGCAATGAGGAACCTGATCCAAACCAGCAGGAACAGGCCCAGCAGGATCAGCAGCACTCCCAGGACCAGGTCCAGCCTGTCGGCGTACTCCCCGCCCCGAAAGTAGGACACCAGCCGGACCACCCCGTACACCAGCACGCTGCCGCCGATGAGCAGGCAGGCCGCCCCCAGGGACAGCCCGGGCATCAGTAACAGCACCAGGCCCAGCACCACGTAGATCAGGGACATGGCAATCAAACTGTTGCGAATACTTTTCAGCATAGAGCTTCCTCCTTTTTCATGAGAGCTTCCTTTGGCACTAGTGTACTCCATCCCGCCCCAAAATACAAGGCCGGGGAAAAGCAAAAGGGAGAGCCCGAAGGCTCTCCCTCAAGAGATTGCTTTGTTTAGAACTGACCGTTGGTCAGGTCCTCCACCACCAGGGTGCGGGGGCCGTCGTTCTTGGGAGCGGCGGCGGGGGCTGCGGCAGGAGCCGGAGCAGCGGGGGCTTCCTCTTCCTTGTGGGGGTTGTCACGCCACTCCAGGAACTTCTGGGCCACCTGGGGGAACAGGGCGTAGCTGAGCACATCCTCCTCGCAGTTGCCCAGGTGCTTTTCCTTGCACTCGGCGCGGAGCTTTTCCATCTCGGGCTCCAGCAGGTCGGCGGGACGGCAGGTGATGACCTCGTCGTTGCCGATGGCCTTCTTCCGCACTTCCTCGTTGACCTCGCCGGGGAGCTGGCCGTACTCGCCGCGGAGCAGGCCCTTGGACTCCTTGGTGATCATCTTATAGCGCTCGCCGGCCAGCACGTTCAGCACGGCCTGGGAGCCCACGATCTGGCTGGTGGGAGTGACCAGGGGCGGATAACCGAAGTCCTTCCGCACGTTGGGAATCTCTTCCAGCACGTCGTAGTACTTGTTCTCGGCATTGGCCTGCTTCAGCTGAGAGATCAGGTTGGACAGCATGCCGCCGGGCACCTGATACAGCAGGGTGTTCACGTCCACCTTCAGCACCTTGGGGTTGATGTCCAGCTTCTGGGCCACGTCACGGAAGTGAGCGGCGGCCTCCACCAGCTTCTCCATGTTCAGGCCGGTATCGCGGCTGGTACCCTGAAGGGTAGCCACCATGGATTCGGTAGCGGGCTGAGAAGTGCCGTTGGCCAGGGGGGACAGAGCGCAGTCCACAATGTCCACGCCGGCCTGGGCGGCCATCAGGTTGGTCATGTCGCCGGTGCCGGTGGTGTTGTGGGTGTGCAGGTGAATGGGCACGCTGACGTTTTCCTTCAGCTTCTTCACCAGAGAGTAGGCGTCGTAAGGCAGCAGCAGGTTGGCCATGTCCTTGATGCAGATGGTGTCCGCGCCCATCTTCTCCAGCTTCATGGCCAGCTTCACGAAGTACTCCTCGCTGTGCACGGGGCTCTTGGTGTAGCTGATGGCAGCCTCCACCATGCCGCCGTACTCCTTGACAAACTTCATGGCAGCTTCCATGTTCCGGGGATCGTTCAGGGCGTCGAAAATACGCACCACGTCGATGCCGTTCTCAATGGACTTCTTGCAGAACGCTTCCACCACGTCATCGGCGTAATGGCGGTAGCCCAGAATGTTCTGGCCGCGGAGAAGCATCTGCAGCTTGGTGTTGGGAAGGCCCTTCTTCAGGGTGCGCAGGCGCTCCCAGGGATCTTCGTTGAGAAAGCGCATGCACACGTCGAAGGTGGCGCCGCCCCAGCACTCCAGGGACCAATACCCAATGCTGTCCAACACGGGCAGAATGGGGATCATGTCCTCAATCTTCATACGGGTAGCAGCCTGGGACTGGTGAGCGTCGCGCAGGATGGTATCCATTATCTTAAGGGGATTTTTTGCCATATTCTAAGCCATATCCTTTCCCTGTGAAAGTCACAGAAACGCGCTTACGCGCCGAACAGGGCCAGCAGCACGCCAGCCGCCACGGCGGAACCGATGACGCCGGCCACGTTGGGACCCATGGCGTGCATCAGCAGGAAGTTGGAAGGATCTTCCTTCTGGCCCACCACCTGGGAAACGCGGGCCGCCATGGGAACAGCGGACACGCCGGCGGAACCGATCAGGGGGTTGACCTTCTCCTTGGAGAACACGTTCATCAGCTTGGCCAGGAGCACGCCGCCGGCAGTGCCGAAGCCAAAGGCCACAATGCCCATGGCCAGAATGGCCAGAGTCTGAACGCTCAGGAAGGTGGCGGCAGTGGCGGTGGCGCCCACAGAGGTGCCCAGGAAGATGGTGACAATGTTCATCAGCTCGTTCTGCACGGTCTTGCTCAGACGCTCGGCCACGCCGGACTCACGGATCAGGTTGCCCAGCATCAGGCAGCCGATCAGGGGAGCCGCGGAGGGAACCATGAAGGACACGAACACGGTGACAATGATGGGGAACAGGATCTTCTCCGTCTTGGTGACGGGACGAAGCTGCTTCATCTTGATCCGGCGCTCGGCCTTGGTGGTGAGGGCCTTCATGATGGGAGGCTGAATCACAGGCACCAGAGCCATGTAGGAGTAGGCAGCCACGGCGATGGGCCCAAGCAGGTGGGGAGCCAGCTGGCTGGTGGTGTAGATGGCGGTGGGGCCGTCCGCACCGCCGATGATGCCGATGGAGGCAGCCTCAGGGCCGGTGAAGATGGTGAGCCGTGCGCCCACATAGGTGATGAAGATACCCAGCTGAGCGGCGGCGCCCAGCAGCAGGCTCTTGGGATTGGCAATCAGGGGACCGAAGTCGGTCATGGCGCCCACGCCCACGAAGATCAGGCAGGGGTACACGCCCAGCTTCACGCCCAGGTACAGCACATCCAGCAGGCCCACGGAGATGGTCTGGCCCAGCAGGGCGTTAAGCTGGTCCAGAATGCTCTGGGTGGCGCCGCCGGCAGCGATCTCATCGATGATCTCCTGGGTGACAGGAGCGCCGCCGAACAGACCCCACTGCACGTGGCCGTTGGCGAACAGCACCTCGTGGTACATGCCGGCGCCCGGCAGGTTGGTCAGCAGCATGCCGAAGGCGATAGGCAGCAGCAGCAGGGGCTCGAATTTCTTGACGATAGCCAGGTACAGCAGCACGAAGGAGACCAGAAGCATCACCAAATTCAGGGGATTTTCCTGGACCAGGTAGAAGCCGGTCTGCTGCAGGAAGTTTATGATAGCGTCCATTTGGTCAAATCACTCCTTGTGAAAGTATTGCGGGGTGCACCTTACGCGATGGTGCAAAGGAGTGTGCCGCTCTCCACGGTAGCGCCCTTGGAAACGGACACAGCGGTGATGGTGCCGTCATGGGGAGCCATGATCTCGTTCTCCATCTTCATGGCTTCCAGGATCATCAGCACATCGCCGGACTTGACAGCCTGGCCGGCGGTCACTTTCACATCCAGAATGGTGCCGGGCATGGGAGCGCTGATGGACTCGCCGGCGCCGGCGGGAGCCGGGGCGGGGGCGGGAGCGGGAGCGGCGGCAGGAGCGGGAGCCGCCACGGGAGCGGGGGCAGCGCCACCCTTGACTTCTTCTACGGAAACTTCATAAGCGGTGCCATTGACGTTCACATGATACTTTCTCATAATTGATTCCCTCTCTGTTAGAATACTTCTGGGTTTCTTCGATGGAAGACTGGCGGCTGTTCCCCAAAGGGAAAAGCACTGAGCGTTACCACATTACAGGCGGCGGATGGAAAGGATCTTGATGTGATCCACATCCTCACCCATTTCCTCAGCAATGGCGGCCGAAATGGCGGCCACCAGCTGCTGGTTTCCAGCGCGGGGCGCCGCCGGGGCAGGTGCCGCAGCGGGGGCTGCCGGAGCTGGAACAGGAGCTGCCGCGGGGGTCTTTTTGCCGGTGACAGCGGCCATGATCGCGCCCATGATCCTGACGATGATGATCAGACAGACCAAGCCGATGAACACGGTGATGAGACCCATCAGGACAACCTGGAGAATGCTGGGTTCTGGCATAACGTTGTACCTCCCTTCGCCATAACATTATGAATAAACTTAGGTCTAACAACGGTCGGATTTTGAAAAAACACCATTCTACCGCATTTTATCAAAATCAAATTAATGATACCACGAACGGTTGGTTTTGACAATGCCCAGTTCAAAATTTTGTTAAACTTTTTTCAAAGTTTCGTCGCTTTTTTTCGGCAAAATAAATATCCCCCGGCGAAGCCGGGGGTTTCAGCCTGTAGAAAAACCTGCTCCGGCAATTAAGCCAGAGCAGGTTTTTTGCTTGGAAACGAAAGCGGAAACG
>CALWCD010000040.1 GCA_944376265.1 uncultured Clostridia bacterium
GTGATGTAGGTGGGCTCGTCGGGAGCCTGCTCGGGGGACACGCCCAGCTCCAGGAACCCGGGCTTGTTGTACTGGGGTTCGTTGGCGGGGTTCTCCAGGTCCAGGCCCTCGTGGGACAGATGCCACAGGTTCTTGTCCTTGGAGTAGTTGGTCTCACGGCTGATCTTCAGGGGGATGTTGTGGGCCTCGGCGTACTCGATTTCCTCTTCCCGGGACTTCAGGTCCCAGATGCGCCAGGGAGCGATGATCTTCATATCGGGAGCGTAAGCCTTGATGGCCAGCTCGAAACGGACCTGGTCGTTGCCCTTGCCGGTGCAGCCGTGGCAGATGGCGTCGGCACCCTCTTTTTTGGCAATCTCCACAATGCCCTTGGCAATGATGGGACGGGCGAAGGAAGTGCCCAGCAGGTACTTGTTCTCGTAAACGGCCCCGGCCTTTACGGTGGGGTACACGTAGTTCTGAACGAACTCCTCTTTCAGGTCCAGCACGTACAGCTTGGAGGCGCCGGTCTTCTTGGCCTTTTCCTCCAGGCCGTCCAGCTCGGTGCCCTGGCCCACGTCACCGGAAACCGCGATAACCTCGCAGTTGTTGTAGTTCTCCTTCAGCCAGGGGATGATGATGGAGGTATCCAGGCCGCCGGAATAGGCCAGCACTACCTTTTTGATCTCGTTTGCCATGATGGGTCCCTTCCTTTTATGCAATTTCAAAGATTTTCTTTGCTTGGTTCTCTGTAGTTGCTATTATACACCCCTTTCCGGAAAAATCAACCCCCGATTGCATATTTATTCATGTTTTTTGCAACTTTCTTGGTTAGGGCAGCATTTCCTCCTATTTCAGATGCAATATGACCAAAAAGTATGGGGAAGGTGCAAAAACCTTCCCCATTTTAGCAATTCATATGCAGTTTATCCAGAAAATCATGCAACATCGCCGCCGGAGGCGCGGCCTCCCTCTTTCCGGGAGTGCTCCCCGCGGCCCTCCTTTTCCTGGTGGTGCTTGGTGATCTTCTGGTAAGCCAGCACTCCCAGCCCGCTGATAACCGCCGTGGCCACAAACACAATGACGGCGAACAGGTACTCCTGGGTCCCCAGGGCGTTTCCCCCTATGATGGAGGTGACCACCGAAGGGATTCTGGCCACAGTGGTGATAAAGATCCAGGCGGGCAGCTTCATGGGCGTAAGCCCCACAATATAGGTGAGCACGTCCTTGGGGGTTCCGGGGATGAAAAAGAGGATAAAGGCCACAAGGTGGAACCGCCGGGTGTTCTGGAGAAATTTCAGGGAGTGGATCTTCTCCTCAGAGACAAACAGGGTGACAAAGCGCATGCCGAACTTTTTCACAAACAGAAAGATGACCACCCCGCCGATCAGGGTGCCCAGCAGGCAGAGCACCGTCCCCTCGATGACGCCGAAAGCATATCCCGCCCCGATCTCCAAAGGCTCCCCCGGCACAATGGCGATGATCACCTGAAAGACCATCATGCCCAGAAAGGCCAGCCTGCCCCAGACGCCGTGGGTGTCCACCCAGTCCCGGAACTGATCCGGCTGGGACACAAACTGGATCATAGGCCGGCCCACGAACCAGCAAACCACCACCGTAAACGCCAGGAACAGTCCCAGCCCCGCCAGGGCCGCCGCCCGTTTCCTTCGTTGTTCCCGCTTGTCCATACACAGTTCCCCTTTTTCGTCCGTCCTCCGGACCTGTTTCCCGGTTTTCCAAAGTTTCTATTAGTATAAGGGAAACTCTTCAAGAATTCTTCAATAAATTCTGAATTTTCTCTTAAGTCTCTTCCGCCGGGCCATCCTTTTCCGGGAGGACCCGGGAAAACAGAAAAAGAGGCGCCCTCAGGCGCCCCCTGCCGGCCTCCCTCAGGAGACGCGGGTGATGTACTGGCAGAACACGTAGATATTCTGGATCTTCTTGGCGGTAACCCCATCGGTGGCCTCCACCTCCGGCTGAGTCTCGGAAGGCGTGATGTACAGCTTCACGGCAATGGCATCCTGGCCCACCCGCATTTTGCGCACGGGCTTGTAGGCAAAGTCCCGGGGCTCGATTCCCACAAAGTCGTGGAGCACCTGCTCGGTGGCGCGGTCCGTAAAGCAGCGGAGGATATCCTCGGTGGTGTACATATCGATGATGGCTTTGGCCTCCTCAAAGGTCAGGTTGGTGGAATGGTAGTCTCCCGCGCCAATGACATACATGGTACTGTTATCCAAAAGCAGCAACGGTTCTTTCTTATCTGACATGATAGAAGCCTCCTCTTCAGCTGGCCGCTTCACCACCGGAAGATCTTTCGCAATTTGTATAGGAAGCAGCCGTATTTTTTCTATATTATAGCAATTTTGTGCAGATGCCGCAAGTAGGCAAAGCCCTTGTTAAAAAATAAACTTGAACAAAGTTCCCCCTTTATTTTTTCTGGTTTTTTTGAAACAGGCTGTAAAGTTTCCTCCTGAAAGCGTAGAATGTTGGTAGAGGAAGAAAGGAGGTGTGCCCGCATGAAAGACCAGGAAATCGTCCGGCTGTTCTGGGAGCGCTCCCCCCAGGCAGTGCCTGCCCTGGAGGAAACCTACGGGCTTCAGCTGCGCCGGCTTGCCGGAAACTTGCTGAGCAGCCCCCAGGACGCGGAGGAATGCCTCAACGACGCCTACCTGGGCCTGTGGGACAGCATCCCCCCTGCCAGACCGGAGCCCCTTCTGCCCTACGCCCTGCGGGTGGTGCGCAACCTGTGTTTGAAACGCTACCACTGGAACAACGCACAAAAGCGGAACAGCCAGTTTGACCTGGCCTTTTCCGAGCTGGAGGGCTGTCTGGCAGGGGCTTCCTGCCCGGAGGCAGCCCAGGATTACCACCAGCTTCGGGAGGCGCTGGAGGAGTTTCTCCGGAAGCTGAGCAAAGCGGACCGAACACTGTTTCTGGGGCGGTACTGGTATGCCTGTTCCCACAAGGAGCTGGCCGTCCGGCTGGGCATCACCGAGTCAAACGCGGCGGTGCGCCTGTCCCGGCTGCGGGGAAAACTGCTCCGTTACTTAAAAGAAAAGGGGGTATTGGAATGACCGCGAAGGATCTGCTTACGGCACTGAACGACATAGACCCGAAACTGCTGGAAGATATAGACCTCTGGGGCGCGCCGGCCAAACAAGCCCGCCATTCCCCCTGGATTGCGGCAGCGGCGGCGGTCCTGGCGGTGTGCGTAGGAGTGGGCGGCTGGCTGTTTCTCTCCCCCCTGTGGGCCGCCGCTCCCGGATCGGAAGACACCGCGTCTCAGGAAGTCCATCTGGATTTCGCCGAAAACAACACAGGTTCCGGCCAGTCCACCTCCTGGGTGCTGGGAAACGACGGGGACACGGAACGTGCCCTGACGGAGGCGGAGCTCTCCTCCCTGGGGGAGCAGGAGGGCCTTTCCTGGATGGAAGGCTTCCAGCTCAGCGGCAGCGCCTATGTCTCCCCGGAAGGAGAGGTCTCCTGGATGATGGTCCGGGGCAGCCTGGAAGAAAATAGTCAGGGCTTGGACGCCTTTGTCCTGTATTTGCAGCCGGGAGAACTGCCCCGCTGTGAAGCCCGGGACGTGTGCTCCTTCCTGGAAAGCGCCAACAACCAGGTAAACGGCGCCGATGTGTGGGCAGCCGTCGCCCACAGCGGACGGGGCTACGTGGACCCGGAGACTCAGGAATCCTTCTCCGATGACACCACCACCTACTGGACCATGTTCCAGCAGGGGGACGAAGACGCCACCGGAGTGGCTCTGGGGGTTTTCTCCGACCAGTGGGGTTTGGAGGACCAAAAAGCCAAATCCCTGGCGGAGCAAGCCGTTTCCCAGCTGCTGGAGCACCCGGCGGTTCTCGTGCTGGACAGCCAGGCCCCGTTGCCGGAGATCCAGTACGCCTCCGCCGACAGCACCCAGCTGGATAACACCGGCATCTCCCAGGGAGAACTGGGGAAACTGACCACCCAGAGCCTGACTCAGGAGGAGATCTCCTCCCTGTGGAAGGGCGTTTCCTGGGAGGTGGAGGGCAAGGAGGTTATGCTGTCCGGCCTGGTGTCCCTGGAGGAAGAGGGAGCCGTGGAATACGCCAAGGTCCGAGGCTCCTTTGTTCAGGAGGACCTGGTGGGAGCGTTCATTTTGACCGCCTACCCCGGGGAGATGCCTCCCGGGGAGGAACTGTACCGGCTTTCCTGCCTGAAAGAGCCCAACAACACCGTGGAAGGGGTGGGCGTCTATGCCGCCCGGTTTGAGGAAAAGCGGATCACAGGGCCCAGGGAGGGCTCCGTCATCCTGGACCTGGGTTTTCTGCTGGAAGGGGAACAGCCGGTGGGCATCACCCTGCAGCTGTATGTGGACCGGTGGGGGTTCGATTCGGAGGAGCAGGCAAAGGAGTTTGCCGCCCGCACGGTGGGGAAGCTGCTCTCCGAAGGCCTGGATCTAACCGGCTTCCAGCCCCAGGAGCCCACTGGCCCCACTGACCTGAACTTCGCGGAAAACCTTACAGGAATCCAGCGGTTCGCCTCCTGGGGCATGGGAGACGGCTCCACCCGGCTGCTGACGGAAGAGGAGCTTGATGCTCTCACTCAGGAGGAGGAGCTCTCCTGGATGAAGGACTACCAGCTCTCCGGCCAGAAAACGGTCACCGCCCAAGGGGAAATGGCCCAACTGGCCCTTTTCGGGACGGACCCCCAAACCCAGGAAGAGGTGTTCACCCTGTTTTTCCAGCCTGGGGAGCTTCCCTCCTGCCAAGCTCAAAACGCCACCTTCTTTTTGGAGGAGCCCAACAACCAGCTGGACGAAACCCCGGTCTGGGCTGCCGTGGAGCAGTCTGTCCGGATCTACAGCCAGGGAGAGGAGCACACGGATTACCCCTGCAACACCTATTGGACCACCTTTGTGGAGCCCACCCAGAACATGGGGGTGGCCGTAGGGGTCACCACCGACCGGCTGGGTCCCACCGCCCAGAAAGCGGAAGAGCTGGCGGAAGCCTTCACTGCCAGCATTCTGGGCCATTCGGAAGCTCAATCCCTTCTGGAAGAACAACAAGACACTGCTCCCCAAACCAGCTCCACGGGAATCGGGACTGTCCAGCTGGAATTTGAGGACACCTCAAATTCCGATTCCCAGCTTGCTATTTTATCCACCTTTACCGACACCTATCTTGCCCCTCGCAATCTAGCTTCCGGGGGCTCCTACCATGGGCACGACCTGAGCCAGGAGCAGTGGGAAAGCATTTGGAACGGTTCCCCTCCCTGGGAGGACATCTGCGGCCAAGACATCTACGTAAGGGGAACCGCGGAGTATTCCCTTACGGGAGAACCCATTTACGTCTATGTTTCAGGTTCCAACAACAAGCGGGAGGCCTACCAGCTGTTTCACATTGAGTTTCTCTCCCGGAAGCTTTCCGGGGACTGGGCCGGCCAGACCGCTTCCCTTCTGGAAAAGGCCAACAATCAGGTGGATGGGGTGGACGTTTACGCCCACAGCACCCAGTCAACGGTTGAGGGCATTGACCCCAAAACCCGCCAGAAGGTCACCACCCTTCATTGGTCCAGGTCCGCAGCGTTCTATCTCCCGGACAATTCCATGGTCGTCAATGTCACCGCCCTGGGAAGCGCTTTTGCCATCCCCTCCCAAGAGGAATGCCAGGAGCTGGTGGAACAGATTACCAGCAGCATTCTCAGGGAAGGCGTGTCCTTTTCACAACTAATTCCATAAAGCTACACAGCTTTACATATGCTGATAACCTCCGAAGTTTTCTGACAGAATTCGTGTTTATTCTGTAAAGTTATGCAGCTTTCCAAACAAAAAAGAAGGCGGCCAGAGTGGGCTACTCTGGCCGCCTTCTTGCAGTTGTCCCCTTAGGGGGTGATCTCGTAGTCTTTCACCAGCCCGTACAGCCGCTGGTCCACCTGGGCGGAAAGCCGCAGGCCCTCCGGGACATACTCCTCAGAGAGCACCGCCCCCTCCTCCCGAAGCTTTGCCGCCAGGCCTGTTTTGGCAAAGGGCAGCAGCAGCTCCACCGGGAAGGTGCGCTCCGGCAGGTTCTCCTCTATGGCTGCCAGCAGCTGGCCGATCCCCTCCCCGGTGAGGGCGCTGATGCGCACCGCTCCCGGCAGGCGAGGGGCCGTGTCCGGGTCCTCCACCGCGTCCCACTTGTTCAGCACGGGAATGATGGGGTGCCCCGCCGCCCCCAGGTCGTTCAGCAGGGAGTTGGTCACCTCCAAATGGTCCCGTGCCTCCCCGCTGGAGGCATCGCACACGTTCAGCAGGATGTCCGCCGTGGCGGCCTGCTCCAGGGTGGATTTAAACGCCTCCACCAAATGGTGAGGCAGCCTGCGGATCAATCCCACCGTGTCGATGAGCATCACTGTTTTGCCGCAGGGCAGCTTCAACGCCCGGGCGGTGGGGTCCAGGGTGGCGAAGAGCTTGTCCTCTGCCAGAACCCCCGCCTGGGTGAGCTGGTTCATCAGGGTGCTCTTTCCCGCGTTGGTATACCCCACCAGGGCCACAGTCACGGTGCCGTCTTTCTTGCGCCGCCGGTCGATAACCTCCCGGGCGGCTTCCACCTCTTTCAGCTGCTCCTTCAGGCTGCCGATCCGCCGCCGGATATGCCGCCGGTCGGTCTCCAGCTTTGTCTCGCCGGGGCCCCGAGTGCCAATGCCGCCGCCCAGCCGGGACAGGGCCGTGCCCTGGCCGGAAAGCCTGGGCAGCAAATACCGCAGCTGGGCAAGCTCCACCTGCAGCTTGCCCTCCTTGCTCCGGGCCCGCTGAGCGAAAATGTCCAGAATCAGGGTGGTGCGGTCAATCACCCGCACGCCGCAGGCCTTCTCCAGGTTGCGGATCTGGGTGGGTGTCAGCTCCCGGTCGAAGATCAGCAGGTCAATCTCCTGCTGGGAGCAGAGCTCCGCCGCCTGCTCCACCATGCCGGACCCAATACAGGTGGCGGTCTCCGGGGCGGGACGCTTCTGGGTGAGGGTGAGGGCCGGCTCGGCCCCGGCGGTGCGGGTCAGTTCCTCCAGCTCCGCCAGAGAGACCTCCGCGTCGTATTCTCCTGTGTCCAGCGAAACCAGCATGGCCCGCTGAGGACGGATCTCGTTTTCAAACAAGAGGCTGTCCCTCCTTTGTGTCAAATGATCTGGGCAGCCTTTATCATAGTACAGAAATCCGCCGCCGTCAATTCTTTTACGCTTCCAGCTCCACCACGTAGGTGACGCCGCTGCGGTTTAAGGCGTGATACAACCCCGTGGCCCCGGAAAACGCCCCTTCGGCGAACTGGGCCTGCAACGTGCTTTCCGTCACCTGGATGCCCCCTGTGCCGTAATCCTGGGTGTCCCCCTGGACCCACACCTGGGAAAACACATCCCAGCCTCCGTCGCTTCGGGAGACCATGGGGGGCTTCCCCTGGGCAGACACCGTCAGTTTTCGGGGCAGGAAGGGCAGTGTCAGGGAGGCGGCCCCGCTGCCGGTGCCGTTATAGGTGACCACCGCCGCCCGGTGGCTCAGGAACTCCCGGTCCTCCGCGGTGAGGTGGACCGCCTGACTCCCTATGTGGCCGCCCACCGTCTCCTCCAGTTTTTCGTTGTCCTGCAAAAAATCCGCCCACTCCGGGCAGTCCGTCTGCTCCCAAAGGGAAAGTCCCAGCTTTTGAGAATGATTGCTTGCCGCCATTGTATACCTCCTAATCCAAAAAATTCGTTTCCAGGTCCTGCCGGGTGATCGCCTCCAGCCCCTCCCAGGTGAGCCCCAGGCCGTCCCAGTCCTGAAAGGAGGCGGGATAGGCGCTGAGCGCCACCCAGGTGATGGACTCGTCCCAGGACCAGGGCAGGTGGGAAGGCAGAAGCTGATCCAGCTCCCTGGCTGCCTCGCTCTTGTTGACTCCCAAAAGCCTTCCCAGCAGCACCACCAGATTTTTCCCATTCTCCAGCAGCTTCCCGCGAACGCCTGCGGCAGGGAGGATCGCCTCCACCGCCTGGGGGGTGAAATCATCGGGGTGGGTGGAAAAGCGCCGGAGCAGTGTTTCCCGGCTGTCCTCTCCATCCCCCAGAGCGGGCTGGTCCCGGAAGAGGGCCTCCCACCGGGCCAGCTGTTCCCGACTGGCAGTGGCTATGAACAGGTCCCCCAGAAGTTTGTCGAACCGCTCCTCCAGCAGGGAAAACCCGGCGTCGTAGGCTGCCAGCTCCCACCGGAGGGGCTGGTTTTCCTCCGGGTGATACAGCCCCGTCCCTTCCAGCACCAGGTTCATGTGTTCCAGCGCTCTCATGCCAACTCCTCCACTGTGACGCTTGCCGGACGCACAAAGCAGCCCACCACGCCGTCAATGCTGGCAAAGTTGCTTCCAAAGCCAACCTCCTGCACTGGGACCTGGTCCAGAATCGCCTTGCTGATCGCCCCCAGGTAAAAGCCGTCCCCGATTTCCAGGCTGTTGAAGTAGCCTTCCACTGCCTTAATGGTCTCCTCCTTGGCCCAGTCGAAGTCCACTTCTTCCGCCACCTTGATCTTCACGGGAATATTCATGGTCACCTTCTGGGCCGCCATCACGGTGACATTCACGCCGATTTCCCGCTGCCTGTCCAGTTCCTCCTTGACCGTGTTCATCAGCTGCTGGGAGGGCGCCGCGTCCTCTCCCCACAGGTAAACCAGCACCGTGCCCACTCCGGTGACCCGGGGCACCACCTGGACCATGGTGATCCCCTTCTGGCTCATGGCCACCTGGCGGTAGTAATCGGCGTTGGCGCCGTTGGAGCTGAGGGTATAGGCCTCCAGCACCCGCCGGCGGAACTCCTCGTCCTCTTCCGGGTCCTTCCCCCCGGTAATGGCCGCCTCGTTTGCCGCGTAATTGATGCCCACCGGGGCGTTGACCAGCGTGGTCACGTAGCCTGCCGCCGCGTTGCCGGAAGAGCCTGCCACCACTGCCTCCACGGGGATGTCTATGGTCAGGTCACCCGCTTCCAGCACCGCTTCCTCTGTGGTTTCGTACTCCACCACAGGCTCTCCGGAGGTGGCGCACACCGTTCCCTTGGGCACCACCAAATCGAAGGAAAGGGGCAGGTACCGGGAAAAGGACACCACCCCGGCGGCTTTTACCGCCTCCCTGCGGACCACACCCCGCTGGGCTCCATGAAGATCCAGCTGTTCCCCCACCGCCGTCTGGGGAAACGCCTGGCGCTCCAGCCAGTCCAAAGAGGCGTCCAGCCGGTGAAGCTCTCCGGCCAGCACCCGCAGCCGCAGCCCCACTTCGGAAACGTCCTCCACCTTGCAGCCGCTTTCCTGTTCGTACGTTTCCTCCATCCGCTGGAGGATTTCCTCAAAACGCTCCATCTGTTTCCTCCTTCCCGCGGGCGGCCGCCTGGCCCCCGCCCAGGGGTGTCTCCACCGTGAAGAGCCACATCCCTGTTTCCGTATCGTAGCTTGCCTGGACCACCCTTACTCCCGGCAGGTCCATCAGTGTTTCGTTGGCCAAAGCCCAGGCGCGCTGGGCGCTGTTTTCCTCCCGGTGGTCCAGCTGAAAAAGCCCGCTTCCCAGCTCCGGGTCATAGGGCAGCGAACCCCTGTAAAGGTTCAGCCGCAGGGCCACGTTCTGCAGCAGCTCCTCCAGGCCCTCCACCTGGGCGGGGACTCCCCCCGGTCCCAGGGCCACACCCCCTGGCTCCCATTTCAAGTCCATCCTCTTCCCTCCTTGTCACGTTTTGGCGGGGAAGCTCTGGCCGTTGATGACCACTTCCCCCGTGTTTTTCAGCAGAATCTCCGCCCCGCCGGCGGAGTAGAGCCGAACCTCCCCCTGGGCCAGCTGGCCGTCGGGGGTGGCCGCGATCCCGGCGCAGACACCGTCCAGCATCACGGCCCGCTTGCCCTCCTCAGCGGCGCTGGCATACCCGTAGGGGAACAGCATCTCCGGGTAGTGGTACTCGCTCTCTCCCTGGACCCGCAGGTCATTTCCCGCGCCGGAAACCTCGCCCCGGCTCATTTTTGTCCCGCCGGCCCGAATTCCCAACTTTGTCAGCCACATCAGCCCGTGCCTCCTTCCAAAACCAGTTTTGTCCTCTCCCCCCGGCTGTTGCGGGTGTAGCGCGCGGAGCGCACCGGGCACTGGGGAAATTTCCCCAGCTTCTGGGCCTCCACTGTCACCAGCGCCCCACGGGGCGGCCAGAAATTTCCCAGGCACTCCACGGTAAGCAGCCGGCTTTCCCGCTCACCCTCCCGGAGGAGTTCCCGGGGGTCCCGGCGTTCCTCCATGCTCACGTACCGCTGCCGCTTTATACCCCAGGCCGCCGTGTTGCGAAAGGGGGTGTCGTAGGTGCCGCGAAAGCTCTGCTGCCACACGGCGCTCAGCTGCTTGCAGGGCTGCCTGGAAAATTCTCCCGTCAGCACACTGCCCGCTGTGAGTTGGCTTTCCGGGATTCCCTCACAGTGGAGGACACCCCCGCCGTCTACATAGGGCACCGTGCCCAGATAATCCCGGCAGAACCCCTCCAGCAGATCCCAGCAGCTCACTCCCTTCTCCACCGTAAGCTCCGCCGTCTTGGGCTCCTTGTCCCCCAGAATGTCCAGAAATCCCAGAGCCTTGAAATACTTCTCCCACAGGTACCCCAGGGAAGGGTTCCGCAGCACGCCGGGCTGAGCCTCGTTGTCCAGCAGCAAAGCCTCCCAGCTGCGGCACACCAGCTCCACGGAAAACCCCTCTCCCGAAAGCCGTGTGTTCTGCTCGTCCACAATGCCGCCGAACACCACTTCCCCCTCGTGGAACACCCGCACCACCGCCAGGTCTTCCCACACCTTTTCCGCCGGGAATACTGCGGTCAGCTGGTCCGCGGGGGCGTCGCTGTCGTAGCAGAGCTGTGCCTCTGTGGGGTCGCCCAGCAGCATCTCCGTGCCGTCGGTCAATTCTCCCCAAAATGTCATGGGATCACCACCTTCTCTCCTTCTTTCAAATGACAGATATCCTGCACCTGGGGATTCGCCTCCACCAAAGCTTCTATGGAAAGGCCCCACCGGTTGGCGTAGTCCCACAGGCTGTCCCCAGCGCCTGCCTCGTAGACGCCGCTGCCGAAAAACTGCCCCTGGGCATCCCATTCCGTAAAGGAAAAGGCATACCGCACCAGGTCCTTTCCCTGGGCGCCGATCAGCTCCAGACTGTCCATCAGCGCCCAGAAGGGCTCCACCCCCGGCAGCTGGAGGATTCCCGGCCCCTGCTGGGCAAAGGCTGCCTGCAGGCTGCTCCAGGACTTCATGCAGTCCTCCCCGGTGAAATACCCCTCTCCGGTCACCTTACGCCGCTCCCGGCCCAGCTCTTCCGTTTTGGTGGTCCCGTAGGGAACCTTGGTCTCCAGCACGTTCCGGGCGCTGGTCACCCGCAGGGATACCGGGTTGTCCCGCCAGGTAAAGTCCCGGAACCGCATGCCCATCAACCGCATGTGACTGCCTCCTCTCCTTTAAAAGGACGCCGGATACCGCCGGCTGTCCCGTTCCACTTCCCGGGAGATCTCCTCTGCCCTCTCCCGGCTTTCCATGGTCTGTTCCTCGTTCATTCCTCATCCTCCTCTTCGCAGCCAGCCGCCAGAAATACCGCCGTGCCTTCCTGCAGGTCCAGCTTTTTCCACCGGCATCCAGTGTACACCCGGTCTCCCACCTGGGCGGTGAACACCCCGGCGCTTTCCAGCCCTGTGAGATCCACCCCCTCCAGCTGCACCTGGTACTGGGTCTGGGCATTTTCCACGGCAAAGGGCTCCTCCTCTCCCACAGCCACCAGTTCCTCCCCCGAAAGGGACACGGTCACGGCTGCCCGGGACGCTGTGCGGGCTTTCCCGGCCAAGGTCACGGCAAGGCCCTGAAGGTCCCCGGCAAAGGACAGGGTCAGGTTCAGGCAGGGAAGCTTGGTCACTCCGTCCACCTGCTCTTCCTCCCGGGCAAGGGAGCCGCAGCCGGGACATTTTGCCATCACCGCTTCCTCCACCGCGGCGGCGGTTTCCTCCCGCTGGGAGGCATCCGACCCAAATACGGAAAGCCGCACCACGGTTTCCAGGTAGGCTCCTGTCCGGCGCCGGGACACCACCGCCCCGCTGACCACCGGCTTCACCACCAGCCGGGACCCCCAACCACAGGCCCAGGACCTTCGGAACTCCACGCCCTCCACCTGGGCCTCCAACAGGGTCAAAAGCTGCTCCAATAGCTCAGTTCCCGTCATCGCTCTCCCACCTTTCCAACAGGGCCCGTTCAAAGACCCGCCTGCCTGCCAGGGTCACCGTTTCCGGAAGGAGCACCCGGTATGCCGTTTCCCCCTGGACCAGCTTCGCACCACGAGCCTGGGCCAGTTCCGGAAAGCTTCCCACAAAACGGTACAGGGGGGCGGTCAGCTTTCCCAGGGCGTGGACCCGCTCTCCCCACAGGTCGGACCGTTCCTCCCCCCAGGGAAACACCACGCCAAACCCCTGCACCTGGCTTCCGTCCCCACGGGTCAGGGTCACCGCGCCCACCCGCCGGAACAGAAGGTCACTTCGCGGCGTCATGGGGCCCCTCCTTTCTGATGCTTCCGAAGTAAAAAGCGGTCTCCCTCAGGGCGGGAGCGGCAGCTTTCCGCTTTTCCGCCGCCAGCCGTTCCGCCAGCTCGCTGCCTCTTCCCCCGGTGAGCTTCACCTCGCCGGCTGTCAGGCTTTGGGGTGTCACGGCCTCGTCGGTGAGCAGCAGCTGGTAAAACGCCTCCGCGGCCGCCAGCTCCTCCAGGGCGTTTTCCCACTGGGTAAACTCCGTTTCGGTCAAGTCCTGGCGGAGCTGGCCCTGGACCTGTCTGGCGCACTGGGCGCACAACGCACCGCACAGCGCCTCCCGGTCCGTGCCCTCCACGTCGGGGATCTCCCCGCTGAAGCGCTGGAACGCCGTCTCCACTTCCATCACATTCAACTCCATCCTTTTCTCCTTTCCGGCGGCAGCCTGCCGCCTGTTTTCCCCAGGTTTTATATGGAAAAAGGGGGACAGCCGTCCCCCTCCTCCCGTCCGTCCAAAATTAAGTCGAAGAAGCTGTGGTGGTGTAGCTCACGCCCTTGGCCGCGTCGGCGAAGATCCGCGCGAAGCCTGCGGTGCAGCTGATGGCAATCTCATCCAGCTGATGGTCCACCAGCTTGCCGCTGTCCACGCACACGCCCCCGGCCTGGATCATCTCCAGGGCACAGTTCTTGTCCAGGGCGATGATCTTCCCTTCCTCCATGTCGGGGACATGTACCAGAGTGGCCCCCAGAGGGGTGCACAGCTTGCCGGTGCCCTGGAAGTTCAGGCCCGCCTGAGCGTCCTTGAACTCGCTGATCTGCAGCAGCTTCTGGATGGCATCGGTGCCGGCCGCGATCACGTTGAGCTGGAAGGGCGCCAAACCGGCCCACAGCTTCAGGAAGTCGGCATAGGCCAGGGAAGTGGTGGTGTCGAAAACGATGCCGTCCTTGCTGTCGTCGCCGTTGATCAGGGCGTCCACCGCGTCGTTCATCTGGGCGTTGGCAATGCTTGCGCCAATCTGGCCCAGGATTACGGTGAACAGGTCCAGCTTCTGCAGCCGCAGCGCCTCGTAAGAGGTGGAGAGCAGCTGGCCCCGCTTCTGGAGAGTCACCAGGCCGCTGCTGGTGCGCAGGGTGGCCGTGGGCAGAACGCCTCCCTCAGCCACCACCGTGGGACCCCAGGTGCCACCGTCGGGGTCCAGAGTGCGGTAGTCCAGGCCGTCAATGGTGGTGACGGTGGCCACCAGGTCGGTGACCTTGCTGGCGCGCTCCATGCCCTGGCGGACCGCTCTGGCCACGTACTCGGGGAACAGGGCTGCCCCGCCGCTGGTGGCGAAGAACTGCTCCACCGGATCGGAACCGGGGCCGCTCACCTTGATGTCGAACCGCTTCAGCTGCCGCTGGAAGGCATCCAGGCCCTCCAGGGGGGTGCCGCGGTAGTTCTCAGAGCTGTCCAGTTCCTCCAGCACCTGAGTAAAGGTTTTGCCAGGCACATGGTACATGCCCTTTTCCAACGCGATCTGCTCAAATCTTGCCATAGTAAAAATTCCTCCTTTTAAGTGTGTCAAATGCGAAATTCCCCGTTGTCCCCGGCCCGTTCTGCCGGGTGCTCCACGGCCAGCTGGGGCCGCAGGGGAAGCTTCTTGCCCGCCATTTTTTCGTAGGTCTCGGCAAGCTGGGACAGCTCCCCCACGGAAAGCCCCTTCACCGCCGATTCCATCACCGCCCGGGGCAGCTCCGGCTGAAGGATGGCGCTGTACCGCAGCACATCCCCCGTAAGCTTTTCCCGGTAGGAGCGGCCCCAGCGGGCCTGCTCCTTCCACTCCTTCACCACGTCCAGCAGCTCCCTTGCCTGGGCTTTAGTCAAACGCAGCCCCTGGTCTCCAGCGGCCTCCAAACACTTCTCCAGATCCATGGGCTCGTCCTCCTCAAAGCGCTTCACCACCCCGGCGGCTCGCTGGGCAGGCACCGCCACAAAGGAGCATTCGTAGGCATCGGCAGGGTCGGACAGCACCCGGTGGCACAGCTGGCCCTCGTAGGTGCGGCCTTTCACATGGCCGCAGTGCTCCTTCCCGCAGAGAGAGCACACGGACCGTTTCATGCTGCAGCCCACGCTCACCTCCTTCAGGATACCGCTTTCGATCAGTTCAATGACCTCCTGGTTTTTCTCCGTGCGGGGCAGGTAGGCCTTCGCGGTGAGCTTTGTATACGTCTCCCCCGCCTGGGTGACCTTCCCCGGCTCCTCCTCCAGGGCCGTGTGGTAGATCCGCGCGGTCTGGCTGGCGCTGCGCCGTTCGTGGTCGAACAGACAGGTCTTGCCGGGGAACAGGTCCTTCAGGCCTTTCAGGGCCTCCAGGGAAAACCGCTCAAAGTCCCGGTCCACCTCGTTGTCGCAGAGCACCAGGGAAAAGGCGTACACCTCCTCCGGGCTGTACGGCCTGCGGGTATACCGGTTGATCTCCTCCATGTCCGGGGCGGAAAACCCCTTGGTCAGGCTTTTTTCCACCAAACCTTCCTTCATGTCTCCTCCTCCTTTTGTTCCAGCTGCCTTGCCTGGGCGTTCAGGTACCGGGCATTGGCATGGTCCACTTCATCCTGCATGGTGATCTCGTCCCACTCCACGCTGCACTGGGGATCGTACCCTGCCAGGGCCAGCCAGGTGCGGCAGATCTTCCGGATCACCGGGGTGAGCACCCTGCGGTAGGCGTCCAGTTCGCTGGTGAGCATGTCCGCCTGCTGGCTGGACATCCGCTCGGTGGACGACCAGGAAAGCCCCAGCAGGAAGGGGGGCACTCCCAGCTTCGCCACAATCTGCTCCAGCATTTGCCGCACCGGCACATCGCTGTCCAGGATCTGGTTGTCCGCACCGATGGCCTTGATGGACACGTCGCCCACCGCCACAAAGTCGCTGACCTCTCCGCCCCGCATGGCGCGCTTCCACTCTTCCGCCATCTGGCGGGCCCGCTCCCCGGCGTACAGACCGGTGGGGTCAGGCTTGCAGGTGACGGCAAACCGCACGTTCCCCAAACGGTCCCAGTTAATCCCCAGGGTCTTGTACACCTTCAGCAGGATCTCGCTGACGAAGGGCAGCCCCCGCAGCAGGGATGTCCCGCGAACAGCGCCGGCCTCCGGGTTCAGAGCGGAGATGAGCAGCAGCTGCGGGTAGGGACATCCCCGCTTTTTCGCCCCGTCCCACACGGAAACCTTCACCTCCAGGGGTCCTGCCTGCTCCAGCTCCACGCTGTCCAGAGAGGCGTTGTACAGGGCGGCCACCTGACCGCCCCCCAAGACCATCTCTCCCACCGCGTTGCCATAGGTGAGCAGTTCCTCGAAGTACACCCCCAAAAAGGCGTCAATCCCCTGCTCGGTGGCGTTCACCCGCACATCCTCCAAAAAGCGCCGCAGCTCCTCCTGGGCCTGGGGGTCGGAACACTCCACCTGGAAGCTGCCCAGCAGTCTGCGCAGCTTGCTCACCGCCGCGTCAATAATGGGTACACTCTCCCGCAGCGTTCGGTACAGGGCCCGCTCCCCCGGGCCGGGCGAGACGCCTCTGCCCAGCCGGAACGCATCCTCCGGGCGTGTCTGGACGCTCAGCGCCGCCGTCTGTTCCTTCTTTCGGAATCCCAGCATCGTTTCCTCCTTTCCGGAAGGGGAATGGTAAACCTCCTTCCATCCCTCCCTGCAAAACGGAAAAAAGTTGTCTTCCAGAGGACAACTTTTCGAAAAAAAATGAAAAAAATCTTTCACTCTTTAATTTTATCTTACTTTGGAGACCGCTGTCTTGATTTCTAAAAACCCTTAGTGTAAGATAAAGTTGAAAGTGAAACATATCCTATGGCACCGCCGCTGGAATACACCTCGCTGTGGGTCCTGGCTTGGCCCCGGCACCACGGGAAAGGAATGGAACCTCTATGCCTGAGTATTACAATTACAACCAGAATTCTAATCAACAGCCCATGTACAATCCGCCCCAGTACCAGCCCCAGGCGGGAATGGATCCCCCTCCCGGCTACGTGCAGAAAAGCCGTATGGCAGCCGGCATTCTGGCCATCCTGCTGGGCACCTACGGCATCCACAGCTTCTACCTGGGGAACACCTCCCGGGGCCTGATGCAGGTCCTGCTGACCCTGTTCACCTGCGGCATCGGCGCCGTTATCATGTTCATTTGGGGCATTGTGGACGGCGTGCGCATTTTGGACGGCCGCATCAACACCGACGCCAACGGCGTATTCTTAAAAGATTAACACCTTTGAAAAGGAGAACCGCTATGACTGATTTTGACAACAAAGAGCCCCAGGGCCAGCAGCCGCAGGCTCCCCAGCCGGAACCCGCTCCCCAGCCCCAGGAACAGCCTGCCCAGAGCGCGCCCGTTTCGGAACCCCAGCCTCCCCAGCCGGAGGCCCCTGCCCCCCAGCCCAACCCCTACGGGCAGCAGGTGCCCCATCTGACCTTTGACCCCAACGAGAGCGTCTCCTACCAGGACGATCCCTTCCAGACGCCCGAACCTCCCCAGGCCCCTGTGCCTCCTTCACCGGAGCCGGAGTACCAGCAGACGGCGTCCTATGAGGCGCCGCCTCCCTATGGCGGCGCCCAGTACGGGGCACCTCAGTACAACGGAGGCCAGTACCAGCCTCCCCAGTACACCCAGCCCCCTCAGCAGACCTATTACCAGCCCCAGTACAACGTCCCGCCTGCCGGGTACATGCAGAAAAGCCGCATGGCGGCCGGTCTTCTGGGAATCCTCCTGGGCAGCCTGGGCATTCACAACTTCTACCTGGGCTTTACCACCCGGGCAGTGGTGCAGCTGCTGGTGTCCTTGATCGGCGGTGTGTTCACCTGCGGCATTGCCACCCTGGCCATTGCCGTCTGGGGGTTTGTGGAAGGCGTGCTCCTGCTGACAGCCTCCCCCTCCCGCATGTACGACGGCCACGGGGTGATTCTCCGAGACTGACCCCTCTTTCCAGCACAGCAAAAAGGACCCCAAGCGTTTTTGCTTGAGGTCCTTTTCCTATTCTGTGGTCAGGGCTTGGGGGCCGCACCGCAGCGGCGCAGCGCCAGGGTGACCAGGGGGATTACCGCCAGCTGAAGCACAATGCCCGGCAGGCAGATGACAAAGGATTCTCTCACCCACATGGTCCAGGTATAGCCCGGTGAAAAGACAAAAGCTTCCAGCAGGCCCCAGAACCCCCGGCCCAGCACCATGGCTCCCAGCAGGGAAACACTCACGTTGAGCACCGGCGGCGCCGACGCCAGCAGACAGGTGAGAAGTCCCGCCAAAAACCCGTAAATGGCCAGCTCCCACAGTTCCCCGCCGGACAGGGCCGCCCTTGCCGCTCCCGGCAGAAACTCCGGCAGCAGGGCAATGAGCATCCCGCAGGACAGTCCATAGGCCGGTCCGCAGAGCATGCCGCACAGCAGCACCGGCAGCTGGAACAGCAGCAGCACCTGCTCTCCGTTATTCACCCAATGAAAGGCCCAGGGCAGCAGCAAACCCAGGCCGACGCACAGCAGCGCCAGGCCCAGGTCCAGCAGGCATCGTCTCGTTTTTCCCATCTTTCTCTCCCTTCCCCGGCGGAAACCGGTCCCGCCCGGGAAGATTCAACCTTCCCGGCAGGTGATAACCGTCACATCCCCATGGAGCTGCAGCACAGAGGCAGGCACCCAGGGGGTCACCTTGCCGGTGAGCGCTTCCTCCAGAATGGCGCGCTTGTCCGCCCCGGCAAGAAGCAGGATCTTCCTGGCCTTCAGAATGGTGCCAATCCCCATGGTGACAGCCTTGGTGGGCACGTCCTCCACCCGGTCAAACAGCCGGGAATTCGCAAGGATCGTGCTCTCCGTAAGCTCTACAGGGTGGACCACAGGCGGGAAGCTGTCCCCAGGCTCGTTAAAACCGATGTGCCCGTTGCGGCCAATTCCCAAAAGCTGCAGGTCCACCCCGCCCATGCTTTCCACCAGTGCCTCGTACCGGCGGGACTCCTCCTCCGGGTCCGGGGCGGCGCCGTTGGGCAGGTGGGTATTCTCCCGAAGGATGTTCACCTGGCTGAACAGGTGCTGTTCCATAAAATAGCGGTAGCTCTGCGGGTGCTCCCCGGAAAGGCCGCAGTATTCATCCAGGTTCACCGTGCGGACCTGGGAGAAATCCAGCCGTCCGGCCCGGTACCCTTCCACCAGCCTCTGGTAGGCCCCAATGGGCGTGGAACCCGTGGCCAGCCCCAGCACGCACCGGGGCTTCAGCAGCAGCTGGGCCCCTATCAGGTCCGCCGCCAAAGCGCTCAGCTCCTGGTAATTTTTCGTTTCCATAACCCTCATCACAGACCTCTTCCTTTCTTCTCTTCCTACTCCCATCTTACCCCAGGGCAGAGGAAAAGTCCATGACAGGCGGTCATTCTGATTCTACTTTCTATTTTCCGCCCCAAACATCTTCTGAGGCAGCTGAGCCAGCACCACTGCCAGAAACACCAGAACGCATCCGGCAATCTCCCGGGGAGAAAGGGGCTGGCGCAGCAGCACCCAGCCCGCCAGCGCCGCAAACACCGACTCCAGGCTCATGATGAGAGAAGCCACCGTGGGGTTCACCGTCCGCTGGCCCAGGATCTGCAAGGTATATCCCACCCCGCTGGAGATGAGCCCGGTGTACAGCAGGGGAATCCAGGCGGAGAGAATGTCCGAAAGGGTGAAGGACTCCAGCGCCAGGGCCAAAGCCATGGAAAGCACCCCTGCCACGAAAAACTGCACGCAGGAAAGCTTTACTCCGTCCACCTGGGAAGGGACAAAGTCGATCACCAGAATGTGAAGGGAATAGAGCACCGCGCTGCCCATGACCAGCAGATCCCCCAGGGCAACGCCCTCCCCGCCCTTCACACTGAGCAGGTAGGCGCCGCACAGAGCCAGCACCACCCCGGCCCAGACCTTCAGCCCCGGCCGGCGGCCCAGTACCACGCCCAGCACCGGGACGATCACAATGTACAGAGCGGTGAGAAACCCTGCCTTTCCGGCGGAAGCCGTCTGCAGCCCTGCCTGTTGAAGCAGACTGGCGCTGCCCAGCAGCACCCCGCAGGCCACGCCCCAAAGCAGCAGCTGTTTTTTTCCGCCGGCAGGAGAAGCCGCCTCCCCTGTGGAAGGCTCCCTGCGCAGCCGGGAGGCAAAGGCAATTACCGGCAGCAGGGCCGCGCCGCCGATGAAATTCCGCACTCCGTTAAAGGCGCAGGGTCCCAGGTAATCCATCCCCACACTCTGGGCCACAAAGGCCACGCCCCAGATAAACGCGGTGAGGGTCAGCAGGAGCGCGCCCCGCAGCTGGGACCGGTTACGCTCCATGGGCAGCCCCTTCCTCCTGGGACACAGTGTCCCGGGTAAGATTCTTCATCCAGTTGTACCGGTTGATCTTCACAATGGCCACAAAGCATTTGAGGATCTGGTCACACTTCAGGCAGGCAAACACCACCCAGGGAGGCGCGCCCAGCCACATGGCGATCAGCGCGGAGGGGATCACCACCAGGAACACGAAAATGCTGTCGTTCTTGAACACAAAGGAGATGTCCCCGCCGGACTTCACCAGTCCGAACAGGCAGGCAGCCTGGTAGCAGGTGCCGATGATGGTGACGGAGATCACGTTGATGAACTGCCGGGAATACTCCTGGGCCTCGGGGCTGGCGTTGTACAGGGCAATAAACCCGTCCCGGGCCAAAAACACCAGCGCCCCGGAGATCAGTCCCACAAACAGGAAGATCACCTGCACCGTTTTGGAGTACTCCTTCATCTTGTCGTAGAGCCCGGCCCCCACCGTCTTTCCCGTGATAATGCCCACCGCGGAGGACAGGCCGTTCATCCACACGTAGATCAGGTTGTGGAGCATGCCGGTAATGCTGGTGGCGGCAATAACCCCGGCGCTGTAACAGCCCAGGATCTTGGTGTTGGCCAGCATATTCACCGACCACACCACCTGGCCGCCGATCACCGGCAGGCCGTAGCGGATAAAGTCCTTCAAAAGCTGCCGGTCCGTGTGGAGCAGGTCCCGCAAACCAAACCGCAGCTTCTTGTCCACGAAAAACACGTACCCCACCCCGGCGCACATCTCCATAATCCGGGAGATCAGGGTGGCAATGGCGGCGCCTCGCACTCCCATGGCAGGGAAGCCCAGCTTGCCGAAAATGAACACGTAGTTCAGCCCAATGTTCACCACCATGGCCATCAGAGAGATGTACAGGCCAATTCGGGCGGTCTCCACGCTGCGCATGGCGGCGATCATCACCTGGGACACGGAGAAAAACAGGTAGGTGAAGGCCACGATCTGCACGTAGGTCGCCCCCTCCCGGATCACCCCCGCTTCCTGGGTGAACGCCCGGATCATCCACTCCGGGAACGCCACAGCGGCCAGGGACATGAGAAGCCCCACCACAAAGGAAAACTTCACCCCAATGGACACCACCTTGCGGATGCTCTCCCGGTCCTTTTTGCCCCAGTACTGGGCGGCCAGAATGAGGATGGCGCCCTCAATGCCCCCCACAAACATCTGCAGCACAGACTGGAGCTGTCCTCCCACATACACGCCGGAGATGGCGTCGTCCCCCAGGGCGCCGATCATCAAGTTGTCAGCGAAGCTCACCGCGTAAGTCACCAGATTCTGCAGCGAGATGGGCACCGCCAGCAAAAACAGGGACCGGTAGAAGCTCCGGTCTTTCGTAAAAACAGCCATATTCCCCTCCCCTTTTTTCGGGAAAAATTTCCGCGCGTTTCGCGGTCAACCATCATTATACACGAGGGTTTTCCCGGTGTAAAGCCTGTTTGCCCCAAGTCCCTCCCCTTCCGCCAAAACGCAGAAAGGGCGCGGTTTTCCCGCGCCCTTCACTTCGCAAAAACAGATTATTCCGCGTCCACGGTTTGGCTGGAGCTGTCCTGACCAGTGGTGTCTTGGCTGGAAGCGTCTGTCTGGGAGCTCTCCTGAGAGGAAGCGCCCTCGCCATCGGAGGACCCCTCCCCCTGAGAGGAGCTGCTGTCTTCGGAGCTGGAGGAGGAATCTTCTTCGGATTCCTCCGGCAGGGGCGTGCCGTCTCCCCGCAGAGCGCCCACAGCGAACAGCGCCGCCTGGGTGGCGGGATCGGCAATGCCGGTGGGCTCCAGCCCATTGGCCACCTGGAAATTGCTGACACAGTTGGCGGTAGCGGCGCCGTAGTGGCCGTCATATTCCTCGGTGAGGTAGCCCAGCTCCTCCAGCCGCTGCTGAAGGGCCAGCACCTGGTCTCCCTGAGCCCCCTCTTCCAGCGTTTCATACTGGGCCTGGGTCTCCAAAGCGGAGCTGACTTCGCTTTCAATCTTTTCCGTGGGATCCTCCACCTCAGTGGAGTTTTCCTCCAGCAGTTCCGGGAACGCCGCCGCACTGATCTCATAGGCGGCCTCGATTACGGTGCGGCCCTGCCACTCCATCAGGCTGGTGTCAAGCTCCACCACTTTCCCGTTTCTCACCGCCTGGAAGTCCTCAAAGCGGCTGTCGCTCTCAATTCTCTCCTTCAGTCCGGGAGCGCAGAAGATCACATTGGGGTTGGAAATCCGCAGGGAGTCGAAGGAGTAGGTGCCGCCGCTCTCGCTGGCAAGCACGTTGGTCACCCCGGCGTAGGACATGATGGTGCTGGCGAACATATCCCCCGTCACGGCGCTGCCGTCCAAATCGTAGAGATAGCAGCCGGTGGTCACCGTCTCGGAAGGCACAATGCGGTTGATGTTGTCCAGGGTGATGAAAATGTCCTGGGCCGTGGCAATGCCCTCTTCACTTCCGGAACCGCCCCCCTTGAACGCGGAGGACACCTGGGAGTAAAGCCGCTCGTAGTCCTCCCGGTCCGTGGCGGGGTCCACAGACAGCACGGTGACGCCCGCCTCTTCCAGCGAACCCTGCACGGCGCTGCTGGAAGGATCCAGAAGCACCAGATCGGGCTGAAGCCCCTTAACCGCCTCCGCGTCTCCGGCGGAAACCTTCGTCAGTTCCTCCAATCCGCTTTGAGTGCACGCCTCACTGGCGCCTGCCAGCTGCGTTTCACAATCCAAAGCCAGAACCACGTCCGCCAAGCTGGGTGACAGCACAACCACCCGCTGAGGCCTGGAGGAAATGGTGACACCGTTAATCTCCACGGGAAACTCTCCTGTGGCGGTGACGTTGGACACCAGGCTGTCCATCTGAGAGCAGCCTCCCAAAACACCGCATGCCAAAAGCGCAGCCATTAACACGGCCAAAACGCGCTGAAATGCGTTTGATCTGCGTAACATACTAAGACCCCTTCCTGTTAAGAGGGCGTTCCAGCCAAAAAAAGGCAAAGAAGCCCATCATTCATGGATGATCGATCTTATTTTACCCTGAGAGGCCCGCACCTGTCAACTCCCCCGAAAAAACCTTGACTTTTTTCCCGTTCCAGACTACAATAAAGCGTATGCTTTTTTCCGTTCCATCCTTAGGATTCTCGGACTTTTTTCCAATATCGAAAAGTTTTCTATCTGTGGAACCGTCATATATCCTCTTAAAAAGATCATCCAAGAGGCAATCCAAAATGGTTTCACCTGTCATAACTCGAAATTCTCCCGGATTTTGAGTGCTCGAGCTTCCAAGAATGGCTCTAGACTGCGGGTTTCCGGCTTTGGGGTGTTTCTAAGACGGCCCCTGTTCTAACGGAAATTCTAAGATTTGCAAAAACCTTCCCTTGTCGGGATGCATACATGGAGACGTATCGAAGTGGTCGTAACGAGAACGACTCGAAATCGTTTTGTCGGTGATGAGCCGGCACGTGGGTTCGAATCCCACCGTCTCCGCCAAAGAAGCACCGCAATTTTGATACAATGGGTATCAAGATTGCGGTGCTTTCTTTTTGCCTGAATGGGCTTATTTCAAGGGCTTTCCGAC
>CALWCD010000041.1 GCA_944376265.1 uncultured Clostridia bacterium
AGTGGCCGGTGGCCACATAGGGGTAGCCGATCTCCTCCCCCCGGCGCATCAGCTTCTCAAATTTGATGTACCGGTTGCAGTCCACGCAGGGGTTGGGGGTAAGGCCCTCCTCGTAGGCGGTGACGAACCGATCCATCACCTCCCGGCGGAAGGCCTCCTTAAAGTTGAACACGTAAAAGGGCATGTCCAGCCGGAAGGCCACGCTGCGGGCGTCGGCCACGTCGTCCACGGAGCAGCAGGTCCGCTCCCCGGGAAATTCCTCCTGAGGGACGCCCCGGTCCTGATTGCTGGTGAGAGCCAGGGTGACCCCCACGCAGTCAAAGCCCTGCTGTTTGCAAAGCAGGGCCGCCACGCTGGAATCCACGCCGCCGCTCATGGCAATGATGGCTTTTTTCTCCACAGGCCCTCTCCTCTCTGTTGAAATCTCTCACTTCAAAAGCTTTTTCAGCTCCAAAGCTTTGCCCAGATCCCCCTGGGCCTTCAGCTTGCCGAAGGTGAAGGCGGCCACCGGGTCCAGCTTCTTTTCCACGATCTTCCAGAAGTTCTTGTCGGAGATGGTGATCTCCACATCACGGTCGTTGTAGGAGTAGGGCTCGATGGCGAGCTTGCCGCCCTTGATCTCCACATAGAAGGTGCCGGCGGCTTCCCCGGTGATGTTGATCTGGATACGGGTGGGGTCGGCCGCGCCGGAGATATCGGCGCCCAGAAACCGGTCCTTCACCTGCTGGAAATACTCTTGAAACGTCATAAAAATCGCTCCTTTGCCCAAGTTTAGAGGTACAGTATCATGTTACCATATCAGTTTGGCGAATACAACGGAAACGGCAAACATAAAAGTTTTTGATCAAACTTTTTTCAAAAAGTTTGTCAGGGTGTGGGATGAAATCCCACGGTCTTGACCTTAAAGCTGCGCAAAGCGCAGCACAAAAGAAAGCAGCGCCGCAGGCCGCATGCGCCCAACGGGCGGTAGGCCAAGGCGCGGACCTCTTCCACCACGCAAAAAGACACCCGAGTTTTTAAGCTCAGGTGTCCTTTTTTTAACATGGTGGAAATGGTCCGCTGCCCGTTCCTATCGCCCTGCGGGCGCGTGCGGAACGTGCAGCTGCATTTTCTTTTCCGGCTTCGCCGGTTTCAAGGTCGCGCCTTTTTGAAAAAAGGCGCCCCAAAAACTTTTACGTTTGCTTCCCGTTTACTTATCGTGGTGCTCTCTCCGGGGGCGGCGGTCACGGTTCCGGTCGCCGTGGTCCCGGCGGGGAGGACGGCCCTCGGAGATATCGTTCTCCGGCACAGCGCCGTCCAGGTCGATGAGGGCGTCCCGGCGGGACAGGTTCAGCCGGCCCTTGTCGTCGATCTCCAGCACCTTCACCTTCACAATATCCCCCACGTTCACCACGTCGGTCACCTTCTCGGTGCGCTTCACGTCCAAACGGGAAATGTGCACCAGGCCTTCCTTGCCGGGGGCGATCTCCACAAAGGCGCCGAAGTCCATCAGCCGGGTGACCCGGCCGTTGTAGTAGGAGCCGGGCTCGGGGTCGTTGACAATGGTGTCCACAATGTCCAAGGCCCGCTGGCACTTCTCCAGATCCAGGCCGGAGATGAACACATGGCCGTCCTCTTCCACGTCCATTTTCACCTCGCACTCGGCACAGATCTTCTGGATCACCTTGCCGCCGCTGCCGATGACCTCCCGGATCTTGTCCACGGGGATGAGAGTGGAGAGCATCTTGGGGGCGTACCGGGACAGCTGAGGCCGCACTTCGGGAATGGCCTTGAGGATGATCTCATCGATGATATAGTTTCTGGCCTTGTGGGTCTTTTCCAAGGCTTCCTTCACCATTTCGGGGGTCAGGCCCTGAATCTTCAGGTCCATCTGGATGGCGGTGATGCCCTTCTTGGTGCCGCCCACCTTGAAGTCCATGTCGCCGAAGAAGTCCTCTATGCCCTGGATGTCCACCATGGTCATCCACCGGTCGCCCTCGGTGATCAGGCCGCAGGAGATGCCGGCCACAGGGGCCTTGATGGGCACGCCCGCGTCCATCAGGGCCAGCGTGGAGCCGCAGATGGAGGCCTGGGAAGTGGAGCCGTTGGAGGACAGCACTTCGCTGACCAGACGGATGGTGTAGGGGAACTCGTCCACGCTGGGGATCACAGGCACCAGGGCCCGCTCCGCCAGAGCGCCATGGCCAATCTCCCGGCGTCCGGGACCACGGCTGGGCTTGGTCTCGCCCACGGAGTAGGAGGGGAAGTTGTAGTGGTGGATGTACCGCTTGGATTCCTCCTCGTCAATGCCGTCCAGCAGCTGGTTGTCCCGGATGGAGCCCAGGGTGGCCACGGTGAGCACCTGGGTCTGGCCCCGGGTGAACATGCCGGAGCCGTGGACACGGGGCAGCAAAGCCACTTCCGCGGCCAGGGGACGCATCTGGTCCATGGCGCGGCCGTCCACACGCTTCTGCTCGTCCAGAAGCCAGCGGCGCACCACGTACTTCTGGGTCAGGTACAGGCACTCGTCGATCTTGGCCTCCTGGTCGGGGTACTCCTCGGCAAAGTGCTCATGCACGTCCTCGTAGATGGGCTTCAGGCGCTCGTCCCGCACGTTCTTGTCGTCGGTGTCCAAAGCGGCCCGGACCGCGTCCTCGGCGTAGTCCCGAATGGCCTGGAACATGCCGGGCTCCGGCTTGTTGGAGGGGTACTGGAACTTCTCCTTGCCAATCTCCCGCTGCATTTCCTTGATAAACTCAATAATCTTCTGGTTTGCTTCGTGGCCGGCCATGATGCCCTGGTACATGTCCTCGTCGCTCACCTCGTTGGCGCCGGCCTCGATCATGGCAATGCGCTCGCTGGTGGAGGCCACGGTGACGGCCATGTCGCTCACCTTCCGCTGGGCGGCGGTGGGGTTGATGACAAACTCCCCGTCCACAAGGCCCACGGACACGCCGGAAATGGGGCCGTTCCAGGGCACGTCGGAGATGGACAGGGCAATGGAGGTGCCGATGAGGGCGGCGATCTCCGGGGAATTGTCCTGGTCCACGGACATAACGGTGCACACAATGGACACGTCGTTGCGCATGTCCTTGGGGAACAGGGGCCGGATGGGCCGGTCGATCATCCGGCAGGTGAGGGTGGCTTTCTCAGAAGGGCGGCCCTCCCGCTTCAGGAAGGAACCGGGGATCTTGCCCACAGAGTAGAGCTTTTCCTCAAAGTCCACGGAAAGGGGGAAAAAGTCGATGCCGTCCCGGGGCTTGGCAGAGGCGGTAACCGCCACGTGGACCACGGTGTCCCCGTAGCGCACCAGGCACTCGCCGTTGGCCAGCTGGGCCATTTTCCCGGTCTCCACTACCAGAGGACGGCCCGCCAGTTCTGTTTCAAACACTCTAAAATTCTCGAACATTTCACTCGTTCCTTTCTCCCCGGGGCCCAGATGACGCCGGGGCGGTTCTTTCCAAGGCGGCCCTGTTTGACAAGGAAACAAGCCGGCCGGGATTGTTCCGGCTGGTTTGCTTGTAAAACAGTTCCGCCCCATAAAAAGAGCGAAAGGCTGTGACGCCGGCCTCAAAGGCCCGCGGCCACAGCCCGCTGCTTTTCTCTTACTTACGGATGCCCAGCTCGGCAATGATGGCGCGATAGCGCTCGATGTCGATCTTGGTCAGGTAGTTGAGAAGGTTCCGTCTCTGGCCGACCATCTTCAGCAGGCCGCGGCGGGAGTGATGGTCCTTCTTGTTCACACGCAGGTGCTCGGTCAAATCGTTGATGCGCTTGGTCAGCACAGCGATCTGCACTTCGGGAGAACCGGTGTCGCCTTCGTGGCGGGCATACTTCTGGATGATCTCGGTCTTTTCGGTCTTGGTCATGATGATTCCACCTTTTCCGCGGCCTTCGCCGCTTTTTTGAAATTCACCCTGTCCACAGGTGGGGGTCGGTGTTGTCCCTCATCCGAGGAGCGGGCAGCTTGCTTATTTTATCATAGCGCGCCCGCTTTGTAAAGTGGTTTTTGGGAATTATGAGCTATTTCTCCCGGGTGTTTTCCCCTATTTTTTCCGTCTCTGCCAACAGCCGGCAAGGGTGGGCCGTCCTTCCTCCAGGCACAGGCACCGGTCACTCTTTGTCCCAGAAAAGGGAGGGCGCACTGGTGCGGGAAGCCGCCTCCTTCGCCTGCTTCCCGTTTTCCACAATGGCCTCTTTCAGCTCCTCCAGGGAGCCGAACTTCTTCTCCGGCCGGAGAAACTCCATAAGGAACACCCGCACCTGCTTGCCGTACAGGTCCCCGGCAAAGTCGGGCATCCAGGTTTCCGCCAGCACCTTGTCGGAGCCCACCGTGGGCTTGAGCCCCACATTGGTCACCCCGTAGAAGTACCGGCCCCCCACCCGGCACCAGGAGGCGTACACCCCGAACCGGGGCAGCACAAACCCTTCCGGGATGGCCTGGTTGATGGTGGGCGTGCCCAGCACCGCTCCGCCGATGTGGTTCCCGTGAATCACCTCCAGGGAAAACCCGAAGGGCCTGCCCAGCAGCCGGCCGGCCAGGGGCATGTCCCCCTCTTCCACCGCCCTGCGGATCCGGGTGGAGCTCACCTTCTCTCCCCCGTCGGTGACCGGGGGCACCACGTACAGCTCCACCCCCGCCTCCTCACAGAGGCGGCCCAGCAGGGCCGTGTCTCCCCGGGCTCCTTTGCCGAAGCGGAAATCCTCCCCGCAGCAGAGCCGCCGGGCGTTGCAGGTGCCAAACAGCAGGTCCCGGACAAAGGGCTCCGCCTCCCAGTCCCGCACCTGCCGGAAGTCCAGGGAGTACAGCCGGCGGATTCCCGCGTGCTCCAGAATCCGCTCCTTGTCCCGGCCGGTGAGCACGGCGCAGTTTCCCGAGGGGTTGGTGTGAAAGGTGAACACGGCAGGCTCCCACACCTGGCCCTCCCCTCCGGGAGCGCAGGCGGCGTGGATCACCGCCATGTGGCCCCGGTGCAGGCCGTCGAAGGCCCCCAGAGCCAGGGAGCAGGGGGTGTCCTCCTGCACCAGCTCCTGGAGGGTGGGGATGATTTTCATGGCTGTTCCTCCCGTTCCAAAAAGGACTTGACAAATTTCAGCTCGCCCTGGGCCGGGTCCGCCTGACCCAGTCCCAGAAACACCCCTTCCGGGGACTTGACCCGGCACAGGCCCTCTTCCGGGGCTTTCCGCAGCCGTGCCAGGTCCAGGCTGCCGCCGTTTTCAAACCGCCTGGCCTGGGCGGGGCTGACGGTCACCTGGGGAAACTCCGAAAACAGCCGCTCCACCGGCAGCAGGACCTCTTCCAATCTGGCCTCCCCGGCCAGCTGTTTCAGCTCTTCCAGGGGGTGAGCGTCCTCCAAGGTGAAGCCGCAGGCCCGGGTGCGGCGCAGGGCGGTCATGGTGCCGCAGGTCCCCGCGGCAGCGGCCAGGTCCTCAATAAGGGCCCGGATGTACGTCCCCTTGGAGCAGCGCACCAGCAGTTCCCCCTCCCGGGTGCCGGGGTGGTAGGAAAGCAGCTCCAGGGCGGAGACGGTGACCTGCCGGGCAGGCCGGTCCACCTCCAGGCCCTTCCGGGCCAGCTCATAAAGCCGCTTTCCCCCCACGGACACGGCGGAATACATGGGGGGCACCTGGAAGATCTCTCCCCGGAACCGGGGCAGAGCCAGCTCCAGCGCCTCCCGGGAAACAGGGGCGGGGCTTACCTCCACCACCTCCCCGGTGACGTCCCCGGTGTCCCGGCGCTCTCCCAGGCGGAAAGCGGCCCGGTACTCCTTGTCGGTGTCGGGGAGGAAGTTCAGGGCTTTGGCGGCCCGGCCCAGCAGCACCGGCAGCACTCCGGTGGCCATGGGGTCCAGGGTGCCGGTATGGCCTATTTTCTTCTGACGGGACAACCCCCGCAGCACAGCCACCCCGTCAAAGGAGGTAAACCCGCCGGGCTTGTCCAATATGATGATGCCGTTCATGGGAATCTCCTTTCCAACGTGCGCCCAGGCGGCCCTGGGAGGACTCCTCGCGCATGGGGCGGCTTGCTTCGCTGCGCGCTGAGGCAGCCGTTAGCGCACGTCCGCGCCGAAGGTGATAGGCGGTGACGCCGGACACCCAGGACCTGTGGAACTTTTACAACACACTACCGGGCAAGTTTCAGGTATGGCTGATGGGAAAAAACAATGTGGCCTACTGGAATTGACGGCGTGAACTTCCACTGACGCATCGCTCGACCCGAGGGCAGCCAGCGGTTCAGTACCGCGACTCGTCCCGCGGGGCCACCCGCCCCGCCTTAGAGGCCCTGCTCCTCCACGAAGCTGTAAAAGGCCTTCTCCGCTTTTTCGTCCTTGGCCTGAACCGTGCCCACGCTCTGGCTGTACAGGGTGAACTCCTCTTCCCCGTCCAGCTGGAAGGTGGTGTCACAGAGCTTTTGGTCGTAGGCCCCGATGCCGCAGGTGCCAAGGCCCAGAGCGGTGCAGGCCAGGTACAGGTTTTCTCCCACGTGGCCCACGTCCGCCATCACCATCCGGTGGGCGTGCATGCCGTAGCGCCACTCGCTGCGGTAGCACACAAAGCTCCAGTAGAACACCACGTTGGCCTTGGCTGCCCAGCCCTGGCCGCACAGGCTTTTGCCCACCAGGGCGGTCAGCGCTTCCCGGTCCTCCATGGGCTGGAGCAGCTCCAGCTGGTGGGTCATGGGCAGGTAGTGGTACACGCCGGGCAGCAGGCCCTCCACCTGGCGGACCAGCAGGTAGGTTTCAAAGGGATGCCTTGCCCCGCCCGCCGGCACGGTGCGCAGGGTGGCGTAGCTCTTTCCCCGAATGTCCTTGATGCCCTGGGTGGCCCACAGCAGGAAGGAAAGCTGCAACAGGCTCATGTCCTCCTGGGTGTAAACCCGGCTGCTCTTCCGGCGGGTCAGCAGGTCCAGCAGGTTGTCCTGAAGGTTCAGGCTTTCAAAGTTCCGGGGCAGGTCGATGCGGTTTTCCGTCATGGGGGCTTTCACCAGGGGCGGCTGAGGCAGCTTCAGCTCCTGGTCGGTCTTGTAGTCCCCATGGTCCTTTTCGTTCTCCGCGGTGCAAAGGGACTTCAAAAAGTCCCGGCCCCGCTGGGTGGTCTCCCGAATGATCTTCTCGTCCATGTTTTTCAAACTCCTTTCTCCCCTTATGGGAACGCAGGGGTGCCCGGAGGCTGCCCCTGCGCGTGTGTTACAAAAGTCCCAATTCCTGCAGGTATTCCCCGCAGGCCTGTTCCATGGCCTGGCGTGCCTGGTCCAGGGGCATTTCCAGGGTGCAGCCAGCGGCCCCCTGGTGGCCGCCGCCTCCAAAGCGGCTGCACAGCCGGGAGGCGTCCGCCGGGGGGTTGGCCCGCACCGACACCTTCACTTTGCCCCCTTCTTTCTCCTTCAGGGTGAGCCCCAGCACCACTCCCTGGATCTCCCGGGGCCGGGAAGCCAGCCCATCCAGGTCGCTCTCCTTCACCCCGGTGCGGGGGTAGACGCTCAGGGGCACCTGGATCAGGGCGCACCTGCCCTCCCAGGAAAACTCCATGGTGTCCATCACCAGCCGTTCGGCCTCCACCTGGCCTTTGGTCTTGCTCTCGAACATCCACTGGTTGATGTCCCCGTTCCTGGCGCCCAGCTCCAGCAGCGCCCCGGCAATCCGGTGGGTGCGGGGGGTGACGCTCCGGTAGCGGAAGCACCCCGTGTCGGTGGTCAGGCCGGTGTAAAGGCAGTCGGCCGTGGGCTGGTCCATCTCCACCTCCAGCTCCTCCAGCAGGGCGTAGATCATCTCCACGGTGGCGGCGGCCTCCGGCTCCACCCAGCGGGTCTGGGTGAAGGGCACGTGGGTGCCGTGGTGGTCAATGGCCAGCTCGATCCGGTCCACCAGCTCCTGGGGAGCCTTGCCCAGCAGGTTTTTGTCCGCCACGTCCACGGTCATCACGTGGTCCGGCTCAAACTCCCCCAGGGTCAGCCCCTCAAAAAGGTAGCTGAACTTCTCCGGCACCGGGTCGGCGCAGAAAAACTGCACCTGCTTTCCCAGGGACGCCAACCCCCGGAGCAGGGCGGAGGCGGACCCCAGGGTGTCCCCGTCGGGGGAGGCGTGGCTCATCACCAGGATCTTGTCCCACTCTTTGAGCAGGGCAGCGGCTTGTGTTTTCTCACTCATGGGCCTGCTCCTCGTCTTCGCCGGGGGCGTCCTCTCCCGGTTGGGGCTCCAGGTCGTGGAGCAGCCGGGAGATGTGGGCGCCGTACTCGATGGAATCGGTGGCCTTGAAAAGCAGTTCCGGCACGTGGCGCAGGGAAAGCCGCTTTCCCAGCTCGCGGCGGATATATCCCGCGGCGGATTTCAGCCCCGCCACGGCGGTTTTGGTGCGGTCCATGCCCTCCATGGTGCTCACATAGACAGTGCAGTAGGAGAGGTCGTTGGTGACCTCCACCCGGACCAGACTGAGCAGGCAGTCCTTCACCCGGGGATCTTTCACCTCCCGGAGGATGGCGGAAAGCTCCCGCCGGATATCCTCGGTGGTACGGCCGATTTTAAAACTAGGCATGTGGCTGCCTCCTTTCGGTAATGGTATGGTGTGCAAACGTAAAAGTTTTCGGTCCAGCCTTTTTCAAAAGGCTGGTGGGGTTTGGGGCAACGCCCCAAGGTCTAACGGCGTAAGCCGTCAAAGAAATGCAGGGCCGTTGTCATACCAGGCCGCAGGCCTGTAAACAAGGGCCCGGACGGTCAGCACTTCTCCCATCCTTTGGCCGCCAGGAAACTGTCCGAGAGCCAGGCTGCGGCTCTTTTCCGAACGACTCTCGAAAGAGGTCCGGCGTCCCAGCCTATCGCCTTTGGCGCGTGCGGCTGTGACGCCTGCTCTTCTTTTGCGGCTTACGCCGTTTTTAAGGTCGTGGGATTTCATCCCACACCCTGACAAACTTTTTGAAAAAAGTTTGATCAAAAACTTTTACCCCGCTTCGCGGTTTATTCTCGGTACTCCTCCATCTCGTATGCTTCCAGGATATCCCCCTGCTTGATGTCGGAGAACTTCTCCAGGGTGATGCCGCAGTCGTAGCCGTCGGCCACTTCCTTCACGTCATCCTTGAACCGGCGCAGAGAGGCCACCTTGTCGTCCGCCACAATGATGCCGTCACGGACCACGCGCACCTGGGCGTTCCGGGTGATCTTGCCGGAAATGACGTGGCCGCCGATAACAATGCCCACGTTGGAGATCTTGTAAGTCTCCCGGCACTCCGCCTTGCCCAGGGCCACTTCCCGGTACTTGGGAGCCAGCATGCCCTTCATGGCGCTCTCAATCTCCTCGATGCAGTCGTAGATAATGCGGTACAGCCGCATATCCACCCCGTCCCGCTTGGCGTTCTCTTCCGCCACAGGGTCGGGACGGACGTTGAAGCCCACGATAATGGCGTTGGAGGCGTTGGCCAGCATCACGTCGCTCTCGTTCACGGCGCCCACGGCCCCGTGAATGATGTGCACCCGCACCTCGTTGTTACTGAGCTTCTCCAGGGACTGGCGCACAGCCTCCACAGAGCCCTGCACGTCGGCCTTGACAATGATCTTCAGTTCCTTCATGTCCCCTTCCTTCATCTGCTCGAACAGATTGTCCAGGGTCACCTTGGTCTGGGAGTTGAACTGCTCTTCCTTCCGCTCGTTGATCCGCTGCTCCACCAGCTCCCGGGCCAGGCGCTCGTCGGACACGGCGTTGAAGATGTCGCCGCCCACGGGCACGTCGCCCAGGCCGGTGATCTCCACAGGCACGGAGGGTCCGGCGGTCTCCACCTTGCGGCCCTTGTCGTCCATCATGGAGCGGACCCGGCCTACGGTGGTGCCTGCCACAATGGTGTCCCCGGCGTGGAGAGTGCCGTTCTGCACCAGCACGGTGGCCACAGGGCCCATGCCCTTGTCCAGCCGGGCCTCCACCACGGTGCCCTTGGCGGCACGGTCGGGGTTGGCCTTCAGTTCCATCATGTCGGCGGTGAGGAGGATCATCTCCAGCAGGTCGTCAATGCCCTGCTTGGTGTGGGCGGACACGGGGATGCAGGGGGTGTCGCCGCCCCACTCTTCCGGCACCAGCTCGTACTCGGTGAGCTGTTCCTTCACCCGCTCCGGGTTGGCGGCTTCCTTATCCATCTTGTTGATGGCCACAATGATGGAAACGCCGGCAGCCTTGGCGTGGTTGATGGCCTCCACGGTCTGGGGCATAATGCCGTCGTCCGCGGCCACCACCAGCACGGCAATGTCCGTCACCTGAGCGCCTCGGGCGCGCATGGTGGTGAACGCCGCGTGGCCGGGGGTGTCCAGGAAGGTGATCTCCCGGCCCTGGACGGACACCCGGTAAGCGCCGATGTGCTGGGTGATGCCGCCGGCCTCCCCCTCGGTAACGTTGGAATGACGGATCACGTCCAGAATGGAGGTCTTGCCGTGGTCCACGTGGCCCATGACCACCACAACGGGGGCCCGGGGCACCAGGTTGGCCTCGTCGTCCTCGCTGTCGTCGATAATCCGCTCCTCGATGGTGACCACCACTTCCTTCTCCACCTTGGCGTGGAACTCGTCAGCCACCAGCACGGCGGTGTCGAAGTCGATGGTGTCGTTGATGGCGGCGAACACGCCCAGGCTCATCAGCTTCTTGATCACCTCAGGGGCGGAGACCTTCAGCCGCAGGGCGAACTCGCCCACGGTGATCTCGTCGGGCACCTCGATGGTGATATGCTTTGCCTGGCGCTCCCGAGCAATGCGGTTCAGCCTCTCGGCCTCGGTCTCCCGCTTGCCCCGGCGCTGGCCCCGCTTCTGCTGGTTCCGGTTGGTGAACTTCTGCTTGGTCACCACGTTGTCGGTGCGGGTCTTCACCTTCTGGTCCGCCAGCTGGTCATATTTCTCGTTGTACTTGTCGATGTTCACATGGGAGGAACGGGTGTCCACCACACGGCGGGTGGGCTGCTTGGGCTCCTGGACAGGGGCTTTTTCCTGCTGCTGAGGCGCCTGAGCAGGGGCGGGAGCAGCGGGGGCCTTCTGCTGGCCCTGAGGCTTTTCCTGGGGCTTCTGGGCAGCCTTTTCCTGCCGGGGAGCCTGCTGGGCCGCCGGGGCGGGGGCAGCTTCCCGGGCCTGGGGCTGGGAAGCGCTTTCCCGCTGGGCGAAATACTCGTCCAGGCTCTTCAGGCTGCGCTGCTGGGTGAAGGTCTCAAACACCACGTCCAGCTCCTCCTCGGTGAGGACGGTCATGTACTTTTTCGGCTCGGGGAAGTACTTGGCCAGGATGTCAATCACATCCTTGTTGGGGATATCCAGGTCCTTGGCCACTTCCCGCAATCTGTATTTAATCATCATTGGCATGTTCCTCCTTCTCATCCGTCACGGCGTTTTCAAGGTTCTGCACCGCCTTAGAAAACCCCTTGTCTGTCACGGCCAGCACGCCGGCCCGCACGCCGCAGGCCCGGCCCACTTCTTCCATGCCCGCCTGAATCCGCAGGGTGGGCACGCCTGCCCGGTCTCCTTCGTAGCGAAGGTTCTTCACGGTTTTTTCCGAGATGTCCCCAGCGGCCAGGAGCAGGCTGGCTTTGCCGCTGCGGGCCGCGGCCACCGCCGCGTCGAAGCCGGGCTCCAGTTTCCCGGCGCGCTTGGCAAGTCCCAGCAGGGACAGCAGTTTATCTGCCATGGCCGCCTCCCTTCTTTCTGGGGAGCAGTTCCGGGGCCTCTTCAATCTCTATAATGGGCCGGCCTTGCTGGTCCAGGGGGGCGGAGGGTGCTTCCACAGGCCGCTCTTCCTGTTCCCGGGCGGCTTTTTCCATCTCTTCCTCCAGCCGCTGGTAGACCTCCTCCGGGATCTTGCAGGAGAAGGACCGCTCCAGCCTTCGGGACTTTTTCGCCAGCTTCAGGCACTGGGCGTCCCGGCAGAGGTAGGCACCTCTTCCCGGGCGCTTCCCCGTGGGGTCCAGAGAGATCTCCGGCGGCAGGGGATTGCCGTTTTCGTCCTCTTTCTGGGGGGCTTTCACCACCCGCACCAACTCTTTTTTGGGTTTCATTTCCCCGCAGCCCGCGCACATGCGCAGGGGCGTTTTCTTGGGCCGCATGGAGGCTCCTCCTTTCCCGGCGGCGCTCCGCCTTATTCTTCCTCGCCGTAGAAGCCGCTTTCCGGCTTGATGTCGATCTTCCACCCGGTGAGCTTGGCGGCCAGCCGGGCGTTCTGTCCCTTGTTGCCAATGGCCAGGGACAGCTGGTTATCCGGCACGGTCACCCGGCAGGACCGGGAACCGTCCTCGGCCACCTCCACAGACAGCACGTTGGCCGGGGACAGGGCCGCGGCGATGAACTGCTTGGGGTCGTCGCTGTACTCCACAATGTCGATCTTCTCGCCCCCCAGCTCCTCCACAATCTCGGAAACACGGGAGCCCCGGGTGCCGATGCAGGCGCCCACGGCGTCCACATCCGGGTTGTGGCTGGTAACCGCCAGCTTGGTCCGGGAACCGGCTTCCCGGGACACGGCCTTGATCTCCACGGTGCCGTCGTAGATCTCGGGCACTTCCGTCTCGAACATGCGCTTGACCAGATCGGGGTGGGTGCGGGAGATAATGGCCTTGGGGCCCTTCTCCGTCTCCCGGACGTCGACCACATACACCTTTATGTAGTCGCCCTCCTTCACATTCTCCCCGCCGATCTGCTCGTTCTTGGGCAGCACGGCCTCCGCCTTGCCAATCTTCAGAGAGATGGCCCCGGTGCGGGGGTCGATGCGCTCCACCAGGCCGCTGACCAGCTCCTGGTGCTTTGACTGGAACTCCTGCATCATCTGGCCCCGCTCGCTGTCCCGAATGCCCTGGCGGATAATGTTCCGGGCGGTCTGGGCGGCCACACGGCCGAACTGCTTGGTGTCCAGCTTGATGCGCACGAACCGGCCCACGCAGGCGGTGGGGTCCACCTGTCTCGCCTTGTCCAGCAGGTACTGGCGGTTGGGGTCCTCCACCTCTTCCACAATCTCCTTGCGCAGGTACACGTTGAACTTCCCGGTGGCGGGGTCCACGTCGATGTCCACATCCTCGTTGCCGTAGTTGTTCTTGCAGGCAGTGGAAATGGCCTTCTTGATCTTATCCAGCATAAACTCCACCGGAATCCCCTTTTCCTTCTCCAGCAGGTTCAGCGCCAGAAACAGCTCCTCGTTGCCCTGCTTCTCCGGTTCCTTCTTCTTTGCCATCAGTCTCGCTCCTTTTTATGGGTTTATTCCAGTTCCAAATCCTCATCCACCGAGTGGACCGAGGAACACTCTTTCTTTTCCAGGGTGACGCTGGTGTTCTCGTCCAGCTGAAGCTCCAGCCGGCCTTCCTCGTCCACCCCCAGCAGCACGCCGGTGAGCTCCCGCTCCCCAGTCTCCAGGGGACGGATCAGCCTTGCCCGCACCGGCCGGCCCACATAGGCCGCAAAGTGCTCCGGCCGGGTGAGCCTGCGCTCCAGCCCGGGGGAGGAGACCTCCAGCAGGTACTCCTGGGAAATGGGGTCCTCCTTGTCCAGAACAGGGCTCAGGGCGTGGGTCATGTCCACACAGTCGTCAATGGACACACCCTCCTCCTTGTCGATAAACACCCGCAGGAACCAGTCGGCTCCTTCCTTGACGAACTGCACATCCCACAGGGAAAGGCCAAGCTCTTTTGCCAGAGGCTCGGCAAGCTCCCACACTCGCTGGGCAACATTTCCTTTTTTCTTCGGCGCCGGACTCATCCGCCCCACCCTTTCCCGGCCCCAAGGCCGCTTTTTTGGTTTTGCTTCATAAGCAAACAAAAGAGCGGGTCGCCCCACTCTTTCATCATCCTACCTTATACCGTAGTGATTATACCACCCAGTGCCGGGAAAATCAAGACTTTTTCTAGGTTTTCTCCGGTTTTGGGACTCACACCTCCAGCTGCCGGGACAAAAACATGGACGCCGCCCGGAGGCTCTCCAGGGTCTCTCCGGACACCTTCTGGGGAGAACGGTCCCCTTTCAGCAGCATCACCGCTCCCATAGGGTCCCCTTCGGACGCCACCGGGAACACCGCCAGCGCCCCCGCAGGCGCGCCCTGGGCCACCGGGAGGGTCTTGTCCCCGGAGCCGGAAAAGCTGCGCCGGCCCTGGACCAGCTCCTCCAGCTGGGGGGAGATGGGTTTGTGGAGCAGCTCCCGCTTGGCGGGCCCCGCCAGGGCGATCACCTGTTCCCCGTCGCACACAGCGGCGGCCTGCCCGGTGAGGGTGACCAGGGCCTCGGCATAAGCCTGGGCCAGCGAGGACATCTCTCCCACCGGGGAATATTTTTTCAGGATCACTTCTCCCGACACATCGGTGAAGATCTCCATGGGCATGCCTTCCCGGATCTTCAGGGTGCGGCGGATCTCCTTGGGGATGACCACCCGCCCCAAGTCGTCGATCCGACGGACGATTCCTGTGGCTTTCATACGATTCCTCCCGTAAATTCCCGCCGGTTCACACCCGGCGCGGTTTCTCACGGGTAGTATTTGCCAGGGCGTGAAGAATTATCCGCTTTTTGTTTTTGGAGGAAAAACCGGTTAAGAAAACAGGCCGGCGCACCCTCACACCATCCCCAGCAGGGCGGTGACCAGGGGGATGGTCACCATGGACAGCAGGGTGGAGCCCACCAGGAGCTTGGAGGCAAACTGGGGGTTCCGCTGGTACTTCTGGGCCAGCATCACGGTGGTGGTGCCCGCAGGCATGGCGGAGAGCACCACGCTGACGTTTCGGGCCAGGGAGTCCAGCGGGAGGGGCAGGGTCAGCAGAAAGACCGCCGCCGGAAACAGCAGCAGCCGGTACAGGCTGAACTGGACCACGGTGCGGTCCACCAGCTCCCTCAGGGGAATTTCCCCCACAATGCTGCCGATGATTACAAAGCACAGGGGGGTGGAGCAGCCTCCCACCAGGTCCAGGGTGGAGGAGAGCAGCTCCGGCAGGGGAAAGCCCGCCGTGTAAAGCCCCATCAGAAGCAGGCCCACAAAGATGCTGAGAATGCAGGGGTGGGTGAGGATCTTCCGCACGGCCTCCCGTTTCTCCACCCGGGTGTACATGGGCAGGCCGCAGGCCCACATGAAGATCCGCTGGGGCAGCACAAAAATAGAGGCCAAAAGGGTCCCCTGGGGCCCGTAAAGGGCTGTGACCACCGGAATGCCGATAAAGCTGGCGTTGGTGACCATGGTGGAGTACTTGCAGCTGATCTGCTGGTCCGGGGGAAGGCGGCGGTACAAAAACCGGTTGCACACCCAGTACAGCAGCTGAATCCCGAAGGCCGCCGCCAGGGCCTGGAAGGAAGAGCGGAGGATCTGGGGGGACATGTCCATTTGAAAGGAGGACAAAATGGTGCAGGGCAGCACCACATCGATGATCAGGTCCGTAAGCTGTTCCCGGGTGACAGGGGCAATCCGTCCCAGTTTCCCCAGCACGTACCCCACCGCCAGCAGAAGAAACAGCTGTATCTGCAGCGTCATAAAACGGCCTCCTTTCCGTGGATTTCCACTTTCTATTGTAGTGGGATTTTCCCACGTTGTAAAGAAAGCTGTGAAAATAATTGGCGGGGCGGGGGGAAAAAACGGGCAGGCTTTTTTGAAAATCCCCCTGACAAATCCCCTGGCGTCTGGTACAATGGAGGAGGAAAAACATGGAGGAGAAGGCCGGGAGCGCTGCCCAGCCCTGTGTGGAAAGGAGTCTCTCAACAATGGAATTTCAAGTGTTGTCAAGCTATCTGGACAGCCTTGGGGAGCGGTACGGCGTTCCCGGGCTGGACTTCAAGATCATGAAGGAGCACCAGACCGTGTACCGGCACATGGCCGGCTGCAGCGACTACCTGGGCCGGCGGCCCGTGGAGGGCAGCGAGCTGTACGACCTGTACTCCTGCACCAAGGTGGTCACCATGACCGGGGTAATGCAGCTGGTGGAGCAGGGCAAGCTGGGCCTGGAGGACAAGCTCAGCGACTACCTGCCGGAGTTTGCCCAGGTGCGGGTGGCGGACCAGTTCGACTTTGCTGCCGGGGGCTGGCCCCGCCAGGATGCCCCCAGCCATCCCGCCCAAACGCCCATCACCATCCGGCACCTGATGACCATGACCGCCGGGCTCTCCTACAACACAGAGGGGGAACCCCTCCAGGAGATGATCCGCCGCAATCCTATGGCCACCACCCGGGAGCTGGTGGGGGAGATGGCCAAAATGCCCCTGCTGTTCGAGCCGGGGACCCACTGGTCCTACGCCCTGTGCCACGACGTGCTGGGGGCGGTGATCGAGGTGGTCAGCGGAGAGAGCTTCTCCGACTACCTGACCCGCCACATCTTCCAGCCCCTGGGCATGGAGGACGCCTACTTCCACCTGCCTCCCCAGGCCCGGTTCCGCCGGTTTGCCCAGTACACCGACGACCCCCAGACCGGGAAGAAGCTCCCCGCCGGCATGGGCAACCACTACCGGCTGACCCCCCTCTTCGAGAGCGGCGGGGCGGGGCTCACCGCGTCCCTGGACAGCTACAGCCTGCTGCTGGACGCCCTCAGCTGCGGAGGCGTGGGGGCCACCGGAAAGCGCATTCTCACCCCGGCCTCCGTGGAGGCCATGGGGAAAAACCAGCTCCAGGGGGAACCCCTCCAGGACTTTATCCGCTTTGGCCGCATCGGGTACAGCTACGGCCTGGGGGTGCGGGTGATGGTGGACAACTCCGCCGCCAGGACCCCTCTGGGAGAATTCGGCTGGGACGGGGCCGCCGGCGCCTTCGGGCTGATCGACCCCATCCACCACGTCAGCCTGTTCTACACCCAGCAGATCCTCAACATGGGGCCGGTGTATTACGAGATCCATCCCCGTCTCCGGGACCTGGCCTTTGAAGAGCTGGCCCGGGTAGGGCTGGTGTAAAACCGGCCGCCGGCAGAAAACAGACAGAAAAACGCGCCTTGAGAGCCTCAAGGCGCGTTTCGTTGTTTGTCAGGCGTTCTTACAGCAGATGGACCGCCACGATCAGTCCCGCAAACACAATGGAGACCATGCTGGTCAGCTTGATGAGAATGTTGATGGACGGGCCGCTGGTGTCCTTGAAGGGATCGCCCACCGTGTCGCCCACCACCGCGGCCTTGTGGCAGTCGCTGCCCTTGCCGCCGTGGGCGCCGCCCTCAATGTACTTCTTCGCGTTGTCCCAAGCGCCGCCGGCGTTGGCCATCATCACGGCCAGCACAAAGCCGGTGACGGTGGTGCCTGCCAGCAGGCCAGCCACGCCGGTGACTCCCAGGATCAGCCCCACCACAACGGGGGTGATCACCGCGATCAGGGCGGGGGCCAGCATCAGCTTCTGGGCGCTCTTGGTGCACATGTCCACACAGGTGGCGTAGTCGGGCTCCGTTTTCCCCTCCATCAGCCCCTTGATCTCATGGAACTGACGGCGGACCTCCACCACAATGCTCTGGGCGGCCTTGCCCACCGCGTCCATGGTGAGGGCGGCGAACAGGAAGGGCAGCATGCCGCCCACAAACAGGCCGATGAGCACTGTGGGGTTGGTGATGCTCAAATCCATGTTCAGGTTCGGGTCGATCTGGTGGACCTTGTCAATGTAGCTGGCAATCAGGGCCAGGGCGGTGATGGCCGCCGAGCCAATGGCAAAGCCCTTGCCCGTGGCAGCGGTGGTGTTGCCCAGGCTGTCCAGAGCGTCGGTGCGGCGGCGGACCTCCGCGGGCATGTGGGTCATTTCCGCAATGCCGCCCGCGTTGTCGGCGATGGGGCCGTAGGCGTCCGTTGCCAGGGTGATGCCCAGCGTGCTCAGCATGCCCACAGCGGAAACACCCACGCCGTACAGGCCCATGTTGAAGTCCTGGGCGCCGCCGCTGACAAAGTAGCTGATCAGCACGGAGATACCCACAATGATCACAGGAGCCACCGTGGAGAGCATGCCCAAAGAAAGGCCCCCGATGATGACCGTGGCGCTGCCGGTCTCACTGGAGTCGGACAGGCGCTGGGTGGGCTTGTAGCTGTCGGAAGTGTAGTACTCGGTGAGAGCGCCGATGATGACGCCCGCCGCCAGGCCGCTGAGAACGGCAAAGTACACCCCGGTGTTCTCCGGGAGCAGCACCCGCACCGCGATGAAGGAAAGCACCGCAATGAGAATGGCGCTGATGTAGGTGCCGGTGCGCAGGGCGGTCAGCAGGTTTTTCTGGCTGGCGCCCTCCTTCGTCTTCACAAAGAAGGTGCCCACAATGGAGCACACCACGCCCATGGCCGCCAGCAGCATGGGAACCCCCACGCCGTGCATGCCGAAGCCCGCGGCCACCGCCAGGGCGCTGGTGGACACAATGGAGCCCACATAGGACTCGTACAGGTCCGCGCCCATGCCGGCCACGTCGCCCACGTTGTCACCCACGTTGTCCGCGATAACGGCAGGGTTGCGGGGGTCGTCCTCCGGGATGCCGGCCTCCACCTTGCCCACCAGGTCGGCGCCCACGTCGGCAGCCTTGGTAAAGATGCCGCCGCCCACACGGGCGAACAGGGCCATGGACGAAGCGCCCATGCCGAAGGTGAGCATGTTGGACGTGATGTTGCCGATGAGCTCCGCCTCATTGGCCGCAGGCTGCACCACACTGTACCAGAAGTGGAGCAGGAAGTACCAGACGGTCAGGTCCAGCAGACCCAGGCCCACCACGGTAAAGCCCATGACGCTGCCGGCGGAAAAAGCCACCCGCAGACCACGGTTCAGACTCTGGCTGGCCGCGTTTGCCGTGCGGCAGTTGGCCATGGTGGCAGTCTTCATGCCGATAAAGCCGGACAGGCCGCTGAAAAAGCCGCCGGTCAAAAAGGCAAAGGGGGTGAAATAGCTCAGCAGCCCGGCAAAGGCCATGCAGAGCAGAATCACAAACACCACCGCGAAGAAAATGCCTACGCCCCGGTACTGCCGCTTCAGGTAGGCACCCGCGCCACGGCTCACCGCCGCGGAGATCCGGGCCATCGCCTCTGTTCCCGGCGCTTCTCTGCGTACCCGGGCAAACATGATGCCCGCGAATACCAGCGCAGCCAGGGAGCCAATACCCACAAGATACATTGTCTCCATAAACTAAAATTCCTCCTCTTGCTCATTTTTTGTGCCGATCTTCACTGGGAAGATCTTACTTTATTATAGTACAACGCCCCAGAACAGACTACAATCTCATTTCACAAAAAACTTTTCATTCTTTGGTGATTTCTGCCCTTTTTTGTCCCTTCACGCCGTCCAGTCCCCCCAGGAACCTCCCCAGTGAAAACTCCTTTCCCGGGTTCCCCCAACCCCTCTGACCCCTGCTGTTCAACCCTCATTTCCCGCCCCCCAAGGCTTCAACCCAGTCAAATCCTGGGGAAACTGGACCTCCATCCCCCGGTGGGAGTTTATAGATAACTTCAACTCACGGGGAAAGAGCCCTGTGAGAATCTAAAATTTAAGAGGGTTGAAATTATGAAGAAAAGCAAGTTTCTGAAGAAATCACTTGCGATGCTTCTGGCCTTGATGCTGGTCGTCGCAATGATTCCGCTCAGCGCTTCCGCGGCTGCACCGGACGTTACACAGATTAACGTCTTCGTGGACGACAAGGCAGTAGCGACCCTGGATGAGGGTGAGACCAGCTACGAGGGTTCCATTGCCAACACGGCGGAGGAATTCCAGCTGGAGGTGCTCACCGACGACGGCGCTGAAGTCTACTATGTGGACAATGTGAACAACTCCGCCGCCAAGGAAGAAGCCTTGGTTGAGGATTCCAGCGTTGTCAACAAGTGGATCAGCGATAAGATCAACATCCACGATTTCAGCAATGGCGCTGACACCTTCACCATCGAGATTCATGTGTATGACGAGAACGACAAGAACGATCCCGACGTCTACACCATCACTCTGACCCGTGAAGCCGTCAGCGTGGACAACTCCATCAAGAACCTGATCCTGGAAACCATCCCTACGGGTGATGATCCTGCCGTTCCTCAGCTGGGTTACTCCATACCCAACGAGAACACTATCTCCATCATCATGCCTTATGGCAGCGGCGATGTATATCGGATCAAGACCTTGGACGTGGCTACCGGCGCTACTGCTACTCCCGGTAAGGGCGCCACCGTGAAAGACGGCGACACCATCACTGTCACTGCTGGTGGCCAGGTTCGCAAGTACACCCTGGACATCACCGTGGCCTCTGGCTTCAAGTCCTTTGAGACTGAAGAAGGCCTGGACGCTATCGTGTTCCCCAATGACAACGCGATTGCTGTTCTGCTGCCCTATGGTTACTCCACCGATCCCGCCAACGTGAAGACCGATGTGGACGGCCACAAGTACATTGAAGTCACTCCCGTGTTCGAGAAGGATTACGAGAGCGCCACTGTTTCCTACGACGTGGACGACGAGACCTATGACGCTGACATCGCGAAGCTGACCAGCGGCACCAAGGTGATTGTTCCCGTTGATTATGTCTGGAACCGCACCAGTGCTCTTGATGATACGCACAAGACTTGGTACTCTTTCGGAAAGCAGAGCAGCAACCACTATACTTGGGAAGAGTACAAAGAAACCAAGGGCGATGATTGGAGTGACTTTACCGCTCCGATTAGCAGTGGTAATGTAGCTAACGGCAACAACAAGAATAGGTATACTGCCAACCTGACTCTGAAGTATGTGGAAGGCACCACTCGTGATTACGATGTGTACTTCTTTGAGACTCGTACCAACAACGAGGCTGCCATCCACGAGCTGACCATCGGCAGCGAGACTGCGGAGATCGACGGCAAGGACATCAACATCACTCTGCCCTCCAACGTCAACGCCGCCGCTCTGGATCTGGCTGAGGATGCTACCAAGCTGGGCATTGTAGCTTCTGGCAACGCAACCATTTCCTTCCCCGCTCAGAACGACGTTAAAGTTGAAGAGGCCATTACTGGCTCCCAAAATCCTGCTGATCCCAAAGATACAGTGGACTATGAACATAGCACCACTGAATCTTTCAAAGCTGTTTCTGGCACTGACACTCTGAACGCCACCAGCACTGTGATTCTGAGAGTCACCTCTGAGGATGGCCTCACTACCACCAACTACAACCTGAATGTCACTGTCAGCGACAACTACGAGGCTCCCACTATCACCAGCATGAACCTCCAGAGCCCTGACGGCAAGACCGTGCCCGTTAAATTCGATTCTTCTTCCAACACCTACACCTTTACTGTGCCTTACTCCGTCACCGACAAGGATGACCTGGAAGGTTACAAGCTGTTCTACTCCAAGACTGTGGGCGCCACCGTTACCGATGCTGATGGCAACGCGTTCCCCAAGTCTGGCGCGAACGTTAATACCAGTGCTGATTACATTCCCGTGCCCGGTGACGTTACAAAGGGCAAGGCCATCGTTGTCACCTCTATGAAGGGCAACTCCGTAGAGAAGGACGAGTTCTTCATCGTGATCAACCGCGACAACGGCAGCACGAATGCCAGCCTGTCCGAGTTCGCCATTGTAAACAACACGGACTATGATTTAATTGACCGCACTTATGGTGCTAAGATTGGCGACGGTATTGTTGACACTGACAGCACCAGAAGCGTGACCGTGAAGGTCTATTGGACTGGTTATCAGCGGTGGCAGGGTTCTGAGGCAAATAGCTATGGCTCTGCCTATGCAACTGCTGATCCCAACGCTAAGCTGTATTATCTCACCAGCACTGGGGTGTTGCATCCCGTGATTCCTGTGGTTGCGGACGAAGACTTGAATACCGTTGCTGATGATCCGAATCCTACCAAGTGGGCCTGCACACATGACGATATTCTTGATCTGGTAGTCCTGAGCGAAAAAGCTTGGGTAGATCTGGGCAAACCCACAGCCAACATTAACTTTGGGAACCTGGCTGCCAAGAAGATCACCGGCTACAAGCAGTATGACCTGAACTTCGAGCAGATGAATGCTGAGCAGTATGCTGACCTGACGGCTATCACTCTGCTGGACGGCTCCGGCTGGTCTGATGACCTGAAGATTGATGTGAGCAACGGCCGAATCAGCGGTTCTGTTCCCTACTCCTTCACCAGCAGTGTTAATGAAAGAGTTAAGATCTACATGGATTACACCACCGATGATAACGCCTTTGTTTTCTCTCTTGACAGTGGTGTAACTGCCGATAATCTGTCTTACGATCGTGACAAAGTTCCCACCGCTGACGCTATCTTTAATGACAACGGCGGCAACCCGGACGAGTTTACCGGCGCTTACCTGGTGCTGGAGCGTGCCTCCGACGATAAGGTTACGGACAACAAGGTTATCGTAAAGATTTTTGATGAGGCTGGAAATGAAATTACTGCTTCTGAGAATAAGCTGCTGGCTCTGAGCGAGAATACCAAGGACTACGAGCCCTTCACCTTCGACCTGACCTACGACGAGCCCAACACAGAGGCTATCTTCACCTCCTTCTCTGTTGGCGGCGAGCGGGGCGTGATTGACCAGAAGAACCACACCATCACTGTGACTCTGCCCTATGGCACCGAGTACACCTATCTGGTTCCCACCTATGATGTGTCCGACTACGCCATTGTCACTGTGGACGACCCGGCTCTGAACGGCAAGGCCCTGCGCAGCGGCGTTACCAGCGTGAACTTCACCTCTCCCCGTCAGTTTACTGTCCATGCGGAGAATGAAGATCACTACACCACCTACGATGTGATCATCAAGGTTGGCGAGCGCTTCAGCGACGTCAATCCTGGCGACTGGTTCTATGAGAACGTAATGAACGCCGCCGCGAAGGGTTATGTCAGCGGCATGGGCGACGGTACCTTCCAGCCCAACGGCAACACCACCCGCGCTCAGTTTGCCTCTATGATCGCCAAGGCCATGGGCTTTGATCCCGAGACCGACGAGATCGATGTGGAAACCGCGCTTGTGGATGTGCCTGCTACTCACTGGGGCGCCAAGGCGATCGCCTTCTGCGCTGAGAACGGCTACATGAACGGCGACGCCGACGGCAATTTCCGTCCCGACGCCAACATCACCCGTCAGGAAGTGGCTTCTGTGCTGGTCAACACCTTCAAGCTGACCAACGAAGGCACCAAGGACTTCCCGGATGACGCTCTGATTGCCTCCTGGGCCAAGTCCAATGTGTACGCTGCCAAGGCTGCTGGCCTGATGAACGGCGACCAGGGTACTGGCAACTTCCGTCCCACCGATTACATCAAGCGCGCTGAGTCTGCTTCTATCATGATGAACGCGTTTAACAAAGGGTATCTTAAATAAGGTTTCAACTCTACTTAATTTTATGATTACCCCATAGGATGAGGGCGCTGCCTTGTGGCAGCGCCCCAGCCTGTCGAAAAAGGTCACCTTTTGGTGGCCTTTTTCTCGTATTGAGAGAGAAAATGCGGTATAATGGTGTAGGG
>CALWCD010000042.1 GCA_944376265.1 uncultured Clostridia bacterium
ATCTCCTCGCCGTACTGCTCATCGGGCACGCCGATGACCTGCACGTCCCGGACCTTGGGATGGGTGTAGATGAAGTCCTCAATCTCCTTGGGGTAGATGTTCTCGCCGCCCCGGATGATCATGTCCTTGATGCGGCCGGTGATCTTGTAGTTGCCCTCGGGGGTGCGGCGCGCCAGGTCGCCGGTGTGGAGCCATCCGTCCTTGTCGATGGCCGCCGCGGTGGCCTCGGGCATCTTGTAGTAGCCCTTCATAATGTTGTAGCCCTTGGCCACGAATTCGCCGTCCACGTTGTCGGGCAGGTCCTCGCCAGTCTCCGGGTCCACGATCTTGCACTCCACGCCGAACATGGCGCCGCCCACGGTGTTGACACGCACGTCCAAAGAGTCGGTGGTCTTGGACATGGTGCAGCCGGGAGAGGCCTCGGTCTGGCCGTAGGTGATGCAGATCTCAGGCATGTGCATCTTCTCCACCACGTCCTGCATCACCTTCACCGGGCAGGGAGAACCTGCCATAATGCCGGTGCGCATGTGGGAGAAGTCGGTCTTTTCAAAGTCGGGGTGCTCCAGCATGGCGATAAACATGGTGGGCACGCCGTGGAAGGCGGTGATGTGCTCCTGGTTGATGCAGTGCAGACCCTTCCGGGGAGAGAAGGCGGTGATGGGGCACATGGCCGAGCCGTGGGTCATGCAGGCGGTCATGGCCAGCACCATGCCGAAGCAGTGGAACATGGGCACCTGGATCATCATCTTGTCTGCGGTGGACAGGTCCATGCAGTCGCCAATGGCCTTGCCGTTGTTCACCACGTTGTAGTGGGTGAGCATAACGCCCTTGGGGAAGCCGGTGGTGCCGGAGGTGTACTGCATGTTGCACACGTCGTCCTTGCGGATGCGGCGGCGGCGGACCTCCACCTCGGTGGGAGGCACGGAGTCACCCAGGCCCATGGCGTGCTCCCAGGTGTAGCAGCCCTTCTGCTGGCTGTCCACGGTGATCACATTGCGCAGCACAGGCAGCCGCTTAGAGTGGAGCTTGCCGGGCAGGCTGTCCTGAAGCTCCGGGCACAGCTCCTTGATGATGCCCACGTAGTCGGAATCCTTGAAGCCGTCGATCATCACCAGGGTGTGGGTGTCGGACTGGCGCAGCAGGTACTCCGCCTCGTGAATCTTATAGGCGGTGTTCACCGTGACCAGCACAGCGCCGATCTTGGTGGTGGCCCAGAAAGTGATGTACCACTGGGGCACATTGGTGGCCCAGATAGCCACGTGGTCCCCCTTCTTCACGCCCATGGCGATGAGGGCCCGGGCGAACTGGTCCACGTCGTCCCGGAACTGGGAATAAGTGCGGGTGTAGTCCAGCTCGGTGTACTTGAAGCACAGCTGGTCCGGGAACTCCTTCACCATGCGGTCCAGCACGTCGGGGAAAGTGGCGTCGATCAAAGTCTCCTTGGGCCACACGTACTTGCCGGTGTGGGCGTGGTTATCCTGCAATTCTCCCTCTTTCATGGAAAGGGTGGAGAAGTAATCGTTCATGTAGTTGGCGAACTGGGGGAACACCACGCCGGCGTCGGAGAGCTCCTGGGCCCACCGTTTCACCCATTCCAGGGAGATGTACCCGTCGTACCCCACGTCCACCAGGGCGTCCAGCATCTGGGTGATGGGCAGGTCGCCCTCGCCCATCATCCGGTACTCCACCTTGTCGCCCACCATGACGCTGTCCTTTACGTGGACATACTTGATGTAGGAACCCAGGTTGGCCACAGTCTCCCGGGGAGACTCGCCGCCGTACCGGTAGGGGTGGTGCATATCCCACAGAGCTGCCACAGAGGGCAGGTTCACCTTTTCCAGCAGCGCCTTAAGCCGCTTGGTGTTGGAGTAAACGCCGTTGGTCTCCACCAGCAGGCACACACCGAACCCCTGGGCAATGGTGCCCAGCAGCTTCAGAGCGTCCGCCACGAAGTCGTCGTCCACTTCCCCTTCCGGCCGGGGATACCGGTCGCCCAGCACCCGGATGTAAGGGGTGCCCAGCTTTTTCGCCAGCACAATGTACTGGGTGATCTCGGAGATATTCTTGTCGAAGTCCTCTTTGTACTTCAGACCGCAGCCGGAAGCCAGGCAAGGGATCTCCAGGCCTAGGGACCGCAGCTTCTCCACGGTCTTGGGCAGCTGGGCATCCGTAAAGGGCCGGGCGTTCACAGCGAAAATTTCCTCCCCTAGCCCGCGGACCTCAATGCCTCCAAAGCCTAGGTCTTTGGCCATGGAGTAGATGTCGGTCCATGTAAAATCAGGGCAGGCCAGGGTTGAAAAACTGATCTTCATACAAAAATCCACCTCGTTTTTTTAGTATATTGTATTATTATACAGCGCCCTCCTGCCAGAGACAAGGGAGCGCTGTAAGATTCGGTCATCTGTCTAATTTTACCTCAAAAAGTGGAAATAAATCGGGAACTCCGCCGGTTTCGACAGTCTTTTGCCTGTTATCCCCGGTGGGTGCGTCCAATGTCCCTGCGGTACATGGCCCCTTCAAAGGAGATTTTCTCCACTCCGGCGTAGGCCCGGTCCAAAGCCTCTTCCAAGGTGCCGCCCAGGGCAGTGATCCCCAGCACACGGCCTCCGTTGGTAAGGAACTTCCCTTCCTCCCACTTGGTGCCCGCGTGGTACACGGTGACCCCTTCCACCTGGCCGTGTTCGTCCAGGCCGTGGATCTCCAAGCCCTTGGGGTAGCTGCCGGGGTAGCCGCCGCTGGCCATGACCACGCAGGCGCTGGCCATCTGGGACCACTGAATGTCCAGATCCGCCAGACGCTCTTCTGCCACCGCTTTCACAATCTCCGCGAAATCGGTCTCCAGCCGGGGCAGCACCACCTGGGTCTCCGGGTCGCCGAACCGGGAGTTGTACTCAATGACCTTGGGCCCCTGGGGGGTAAGCATCAGGCCGAAGTACAGGCAGCCCTTGAAGGGGCGGCCCTCGGCGTTCATGGCGTTTATGGTGGGCAGGAAGATCTTCTCCATGCACTCCCGGGCCACCTCTTCCGTGTAGAAGGGGTTGGGGCTGATAGTGCCCATGCCGCCGGTGTTGGGGCCTTTGTCCCCGTCGTAGGCCCGCTTGTGGTCCATGGAGGACACCATGGGGCGCAGGGTCTTGCCGTCGGTGAAGGCCAGCACGGAAACTTCCGGGCCGGTGAGGAACTCCTCCACCACCACCTGGCTGCCGGACTCGCCGAAGATCTTGTCCTCCATAATGGAGTGCAGGCCCGCCTTGGCCTCCTCCTCGTTCTGGGCGATGATAACCCCCTTGCCCAAGGCCAGACCGTCGGCCTTGATCACCGCAGGGTAGGTCCCCTGGGCCTTGATGTACTCCAAAGCCGCGGCAGGGTCGGAGAACACCTCGTACCCGGCGGTGGGAATGTGGTACTGCTTCATCAGGTTCTTGGAGAACACCTTGCTGCTCTCGATCTCCGCGGCCTTGGCGTTGGGGCCGAAGCAGGGGAAGCCAGCCGCTTCCAGGGTGTCCACCATGCCGGCAGCCAGAGGGTCGTCCGGGGCCACGAACACCAGGTCCACAGCCTTTTCCCTGGCCAGGCCCAGCATGCCCTCCTTGTCCATAGCGTTTACCGGGAAGCACTCCGCGTCCCGGGAGATGCCCCCGTTGCCGGGCGCGCAGTAGAGGGCCTCCACCTGGGGGCTCTCCTTCAGCTTGCGGACAATGGCGTGCTCCCGGCCGCCGCTGCCAATGACTAGAATCTTCATAGGGTTTCCTTCCTTTCTCTCGTTACAAGACCCGCCACACCTGGCTGAGGGTGGGACAGGACAGGTCGGCCTCGGCGTCGCTGCCGTAGACCTGCACCGTGTGCCAGCCGGCCATTTTAGCCCTGGCAAGCTCCTGCGGGTCCCCACTGACCAGCCAGATGCTCTGTGGGAAATGGGCGGCCAGCTCCGCCCGCCGGAAGATCCCCTCTCCGGCGCTTCCCGCCAGCTCCACCCTGCCGGAGACCACCCGGTCCCGGAAAAAGGGCTCCAGACACAGTCCCGGCAGCAATGCCGAAACCTGGGGGAACTCCGCCGCCAGCAGGTAGTTGCGAAAGCCCTTGTAGGCGCACAGGGCCAGGGTGGCCGCCGCGTCCGGGTAGACCTTGTATTGGGCGGGGTCTAAAAAACAGCGCTCCCGGGCACTGGGGGCAGGCTCTGCCAAGGTGCCCAGAAACCCCCAGAAAATTGCTTTTCTCATGTGCCCTCCCAGACCATCAGTGGTGGAACAGGCGAATGCCCGTAAAGGCCATGGCAATGTTGTACTTGTCGCAGGTCTCGATCACGTTGTCGTCCCGAATGGAGCCCCCGGGCTGGGCGATAAACTCCACGCCGGACTTGTGGGCCCGTTCAATGTTGTCCCCGAAGGGGAAGAAGGCATCACTGCCCAGAGCCACGCCGGTCATGCCGTCCAGCCAGGCCCGGCGCTCTTCCCGGGTGAACACTTCCGGCTTCTCGGTGAAGAACTGCTCCCAAGCGCCGTCGGCCAGCACGTCCATGCACTCGTCGGAGATGTACACGTCGATGGTGTTGTCACGGTCGGGACGGCGGATGCCGGGCTTGAAGGGCAGGTTCAGCACCTTGGGACACTGGCGCAGGTACCAGTTGTCCGCCTTGTTGCCCGCCAGCCGGGTGCAGTGGACACGGCTCTGCTGGCCGGCGCCCACGCCGATGGCCTGGCCGTTCTTCACGTAGCACACGGAGTTGGACTGGGTGTACTTCAGGGTGATCAGGGAGACGATCAGGTCCCGCTTGGCCTCGGGGGTCAAGGTCTTGTTCTGGGTGGGCAGGTTCTCCAGCAGGCTCTCGTCGATCTTCAGCTCGTTTCTCCCCTGCTCGAAGGTGACGCCGAACACGTCCTTGTGCTCCACGGGAGCGGGCACGTAGTCGGGGTCGATCTGCACCACGTTGTAGCCACCCTTGCGCTTCTCACGCAGGATCTCCAGGGCCTCGTCGGTGTAGCCGGGGGCGATGACGCCGTCGGAAACCTCCCGCTTGAGCAGCAGGGCGGTTGCCTTGTCGCACACGTCGGAGAGAGCAGCCCAATCCCCGTAGGAGGACATCCGGTCCGCGCCCCGGGCGGCCGCGTAGGCGGAAGCAATGGGAGAAAGCTCCAAATCGTCCACAAAGTAGATCTTCTTCAGGGTGTCGGAAAGGGGCACGTACACGGCGGCGCCGGCGGGGCTCACATGCTTGAAGGAGGCCGCGGCGGGCAGGCCGGTGGCGGCTTTCAGCTCCTTGACCAGCTGCCAGCTGTTGAGGGCGTCCAAAAAGTTGATATACCCGGGCTTGCCGTTCAATACGGTGACGGGCAGCTCACTCCCGTCCTGCATGAAGATCCGGGAAGGCTTCTGGTTGGGGTTGCAGCCGTACTTCAAAGCGAGTTCATTGGCCATGGTTCTCTCTTCCTTTCCAAAAATCACTGGTTCTTGTTGACAATGCGGGTCTGGGTCTGGCCGTTCTCCAAATCGATGGCGCGCACAAACAGGGACACCTTGTTGTCCTGGTTCAGGTTTTCCCACAGGGCGGCGGTGAACTGGTCAATGTCCCCTTCCAGCGCCACGGGAGTGGGCTCTCCCTCGTAGGAGGGGATGGGGCTGCCGTCGCACTTGTAGGTGTGGATAAAGTGGCCCAGGCCCGCCTTGGGCTCGTACTCGAAGAAGAACCGCTGGGACATGTCCGGGTCGCCGTCGGTGCTCTTCAAAATGGACAGCTTGTAGGAGAAGCTCCCCTCTTTCCGGCTGACCATGCCGGAAATGCGGGGGGTGTAGTTGGGACCGTCGGGCTCGAAGGTGCGGGTCCGCAGAGCCTCCTCAAAGGTTTTGCCCTCCTGCAGAAAGTCGTAGATGGTGTCGGTCTGGTCGCCGTTGGTGACAATGGTGTCCTCCCCCAGCACCCGCACAGGGGCGTAAATCACCAAAGAGGGGTCGGAAAGCTTGGCGGGGTCGAAGGCCTGGGTGCGGATGCCCGCTCCCTCTTCCACGAACACCCGGTTACGGCTGTTCTCGCTGCGGCCCATGATGAAATAGGCGATCACCGCCTGTTTGCCGTCGGCGCTTTCCCCGATGACGATGCCCCGGCCGGGATAGCTGTTCCCCGCCAGGTCCTGCTTGATATCCACTGGTTTCATGCCAATCCTCTCTCTTTCCCTTAGATTATTCCGCAATATGCACCACGCCGTCCGCCACGGAGAGCTTTCCCTGACAGAACAGGGACACCGCCTTGGGCAGCAAAATCCACTCGGCCTCTTCCATCACCCGCTTCTGCAGGATCTCCGGGGTATCCCCCTCTTTCACGTCCACCGCTTTCTGCAGGATGATGGGGCCCCCGTCGCACACCTCGTTGACAAAGTGCACCGTGGCGCCGGTGACCTTCACGCCCCGGGCCAGCACGGCCTCGTGGACGTGGAGCCCGTAATACCCCTTGCCCCCAAAGGAGGGCAGCAGAGCCGGGTGCACGTTGATGATCCTGTTGCGGAAGGCCTCCACAAAATTGTCCCCGGTGATGGTGAGGAATCCCGCCAGCACCACCAGGTCCACGCCCCGCTCTTTCAGGGCATCGATAAGGGCCTGACTGTAAGACTCCACAGAGTCGTAGTCCTTCCGCCGCAGGGTGACGGCCTCAATGCCGGCGTTTTTCGCCCGCTCCAGGGCGTAGGCGTCAGACCGGCTGGAGATGACCACCCGGATCTGTCCGTTCACGATCTCCCCAGCAGCCTGGGCGTCGATGAGCTTTTGCAGGTTGGTTCCGCCGCCGGACACCAGCACGCCGATGTTCAGCATAGGATGACCCCCTCGTCCCCGGGCACCACTTCACCCAGGATCACAGCCTCTTCCCCGGCGGCCTCAAAGGCTTCCACCGCCTTCTGGGCAGTTTCCTTGGAGACGGCCACGCACAGGCCCACACCCATGTTAAAGGTGTTGAACATGTCCCGCTCCGGGATGCCGCCCGCCTGCTGGATCAGGTTGAAAATGGGCTTGACCGGCACGGCGCTCTTCTGGATTTTGGCGGAGAGGCCCTCTTTCAGCATGCGGGGAATGTTTTCGTAGAAGCCGCCCCCGGTAATGTGGGAGATGGCCTTCACGTCCGCAGCCTCGATAGCTGCCAGCACAGGCTTTACATAAATTCGGGTGGGGGTGAGCAGTGTCTCTCCCAGGGTGCCGCCCAGCTCGTCGTAATGCTTGGCCAGGATCTCCTTGTTGGCCTGGTCGTCCCCGCCGATGCCAAACACCTTCCGCACTAGGGAGAAGCCGTTGGAGTGAACGCCGGAGGACTTGACGCCCACCAGCACGTCCCCTGCCTCCAGCCGGGAACCGTCGATGATCTTCTTCTTGTCCACCACACCCACGGTGAAGCCTGCCAGATCGTAGTCCTCCTCAGGCATCATGCCGGGATGCTCCGCGGTCTCGCCGCCGATGAGGGCACAGCCGGACTGGACACAGCCCTCCGCCACACCGGCCACGATCTGGGAGATCTTCTCCGGGAAGTTCCTGCCACAGGCAATGTAGTCCAGGAAGAACAGGGGCTTGGCGCCGCAGCACACCACGTCGTTGACGCACATGGCCACCGCGTCAATGCCGATGGTGTCGTGCTTGTCCAGCAGCATGGCGATTTTCAGCTTGGTGCCCACGCCGTCGGTGCCGGAGACCAGCACAGGCTCCTCCATGCCGGAGAGGTCGGGCTGGAACAGGCCGCCGAAGCCGCCAATGCCCGAAACCACCCCGGGGATGATGGTGCGCTTCACGTGCTTTTTCATCAGTTCTACGGATTCATACCCCGCGGTCACGTCCACGCCCGCGGCCTTGTAGCTGTCGCTGTAACTTTTCATTGGTATTACCACTCCCAAACTCGTTAGTCTCTGGCGCTCAAATGGCCCAGCTGCCGTTCTCGAAGATCTTCACTTCTCTGCCGTCCCGGGTGTAGCCGGTAACGCTCAGTTCCGGGCAGCCGATCATAAAGTCCACATGGATGATGGAATCGTTGATGCCCCGGGCCTTCAGCTCCTCGGCGCTCATGTTCTCGAACCCGGGGACCACCTCGTTGAAGCCCCGGCCCAAGGCCACATGGCAGGCAGCGTTCTCGTCGAACAGGGTGTTATAGAACAGGATTCCCTCCTGGTAGATGGGGGACTCCACCGGCACCAGGGCCAGCTCTCCCAGCATGGCCGCGCCCTCGTCCAGGGCGATCATCCTCTCCAGAAGGGCCTGGCCCTGTTCCGCCTTGCAGGAAACCGCCTTGCCGTTTTCAAAGGTGACGGAGAACTTGTCGATCAGGTTCCCCTGGTAGGACAGGGGCATGGTGGAGACCAGGGTCCCCTCGCAGCGGCCCCGCATGGGAGAGGTGAAGGCCTCTTCCGTGGGCATGTTGGGGTTGAAGAAGGTGCCGTCGGGCAGGGTGTCCCCGCCGCCGTGCCACTGGGCCCCGGGGATGAGCCAGCACTTGAAGTCGGTGCCGTTGGGCGCCTGGTAGTGGACATAGTCCAAATCCAGGGCGTTGAGCTTTTCACAGTGGCCTTTCAGCCGGGCGTTGTGGGCCTCCCACTCCGCCACAGGATCGTTGTCCTCGGTGACCCGCACCGTTTTCAGAATGGCCTCCCACAGCTTCTCCACCGCGGCGCTGGACCGCTCTCCGGGGAACACCTTCTTGGCCCACTTTTTGGAGGGCACCGCGATGATGGTCCACTGGTTCTTGTTGTCCATGGCCTCCCGGTAGGGCTTGAACACCTTCCCCCTGGCGGCGCTGGACTTCTGCAGCTTCTCCACGTTGACACCTTTCAGGCCGTCCGGATCCTCGGAGGAAATGTGGATCAGGGCAGGCAGCGTGTCCACCAGATGCTGCTGCCGGGCCTTTTCCCACTCCGCCACCTGGGAGAGCTGGGTCACGGTCTCGTGGCGGTACTTCAGCTTTGCAAACACCTGGTCGCTCCACTGGAGCATCACCCATTTGGCTCCCGCCCGGTAGGCTTCCTCCGCCACCAGCTCGGCAAACTCGTGCTGCTCCACCTCAGCGTAAATGACACAGCCCTGGCCTTTTTTCAGGGCCGCGCCGCAGCGCACCGCCAGCTGAGCGTATTTGCGTATCACAGACTTTTTCACGGATGGTTCCCCTTTCCCGCCCCGGAAGGGGGCGTCTCCGTCGTTGAATTACAGCTCGTTTACCTTTTCCTGGAGAGCGGCGTTTTTCTTGGCCACGCCCTCTGCCATGTCCCGCTTCATCTGGGCAAGCTGAGAGGCCAGCCCCTCGTCGGAGAGGGCCAGCATCTGGCAGGCCAGAATGGCGGCGTTGTCCGCCCCGTCAATAGCCACCGTGGCCACCGGGATGCCGGAGGGCATCTGCACCGTGGCCAGCAGGGCGTCCAGGCCGTCCAAGGTGGAGGATTTCACCGGAATGCCGATGACGGGCAGGGTGGTGTGGGCTGCCAGCACGCCCCCCAAGTGGGCCGCTTTCCCCGCGGCGGCAATGATGACGCCGAAGCCTTCCTCCTTGGCGTTCTGGGAGAACTCCGCAGCCAGGTCGGGAGTCCGGTGAGCGGACATCACCCGCACCTCCACCGGAATGCCAAATCCCTTCAGCCGCTTAATGGCAGGCGCCACCACGGGAAAATCGCTGTCGCTTCCCATGATTACCGCTACTTTCTTGCTCATATCAATCCCATCCTTTCCAAAAACAAACATTCAGGGAAAGTATACACTGAAATGGGGAAAAGTGCAAGGTGTGTGCCTTTGTCCCAGAAAAAAAGAGCGGACCGCGGTCCGCTCTTCTGTGGCAGGTTCATGGTTCCACCAGTATAAAGCAAAGCTCTCCCCGGTGGATGTCCCAGCTGGGCTCCAAAGGCGCTATGTCTGGGATGGGCGTTTCCGGAACAGGCGGGGCGTACCCTTCCTGGGGAACTTCCACCGTCGCCTCGCTTCCCACAGCTTCCGAATCCCAGGCCCAGGACAGGCCCTCCCTTTCCGGGAGCCAGAGGCCCGCGGCCAGCAGGGGAACGCCCACCAAAGCCGCCGTCACAACGGAAACCAGCTTTTTCCAGAAAGCGTTCACAGTCCGGCCTCCTTCCCGTTTACTTCCCGTCCTTGGGAGACTCGGCAACCAGCTCCTTGAGAGAGGTGGCAAGCCCCGCCAGGCTCTGAATGTTGGAGGGGATGATGATCTTGGTAGCCTTGCCGTCAGCGGCCTTCTCAAAGGCCTCCAGGCTTTTCAGGGCAATAACCGGGTCCGAAGGGGCGGCCTCGTTCATCAGCTTGATGGCGTCGGCCATGGCTTTTTGCACGGACAGAATGGCCTCCGCCTCGCCCTGGGCTTCCCGGATCTTAGTCTCCTTGATGGCCTCGGCCCGCAGCACGGCGGACTCCTTCTGGCCCTCGGCGATCAAAATGGCGCTGCGCTTCTCGCCCTCGGCGTCCAGGATCTTGGCCCGGCGTTCCCGCTCGGCCTTCATCTGCTTCTCCATGGAGTCCTGGATCTCCGCAGGGGGCACAATGTTTTTCAGCTCCACCCGGTTCACCTTGATGCCCCAGGCGTCGGTGGCCTCGTCCAGCACCACCCGGATCTTGGAGTTGATTACGTCCCGGGAGGTGAGGGTGTGGTCCAGCTCCATCTCGCCGATGATGTTCCGCAGGGTGGTGGCAGACAGGTTCTCAATGGCGGAAATGGGGTTCTCCACGCCGTAGGCATACAGCTTGGGGTCGGTGATCTGGAAGTAGACCACCGTGTCGATCTGCATGGTGACATTGTCCTTGGTGATCACCGGCTGGGGCGGGAAGTCGATGACCTGTTCCTTCAGGCTCACCTTCTTGGCAATCCTGTCCAGGAAGGGGATCTTCACGTGAAGCCCCGTTCCCCAGGAAGCGTGGAACGCGCCCAGGCGCTCCACCACATAGGCGTGGGCCTGGGGGACAATCTTGATGTTGGCGATGATCACCGCCAGCACAAACACCACCAGCACCACAATCACAAACATGGTTGCAAACAAAGCAGGGTCCATCATAGCGTACTCTCTCCTTTTTCCTCAAAATTCACCGCCGTGAGGGGCAGCACCATCAGCTTCACGCCCTCAATGCGTTCGATCCGCACCTTGGTTCCGGCTTCGATCTTCCCGTCGGGCAGCAGGGACCTGGCAGACCAGCTCCCGCCCATCACCGCCACTCGTCCGGCAGACATCACGTTGTCAATGTCCTGGATCACAATGCCCGTGGCGCCCACCACCCGGTCGGCGTTGGTGCGTTCCCGGCGCCGGTCCAGCAGGCGTTTCGCCAGAGGCCGGGTAAAGGTTAGAGCCAGCATAGAGACGCCCAGGAAAACCAGCAGCTGGAACCAGACTGGCGCGCCCACCAGGCTGACAAGCAGCGCGGCAATGCCCCCCGGCACAAACCACACCGACACCAGGCTTGGCACAATGGCTTCCACCACCGCCGCCAGAATGATCACTCCCAGCCAGACAAAATCCATCACGTTCATAGGCATTCCCCTTTCCCCACCACGCCCAAAACTCAGGCGAAGATTCCTGCGTTTACTATACACTATTTACAAAAGAAAAGCAAGCGGATCCTGTTTTCAAAGAGTGGCCCGCAGCAGAAAGCCGGCCTCTCCTGGTTTTGAGGAAAGGCCGGCAAAGGCGCTAGGTGGGCTGTCTCAGCCGCAGGAAGGTCAGGTTGACCTCCCCGCTGCGGGCAGGGATGGTGCCGGAATAGGTCAGAGAGAAGGTGGTCCCCGACGGCGCCTGGATGATAAAGTGAGCAGACCCCACGGCGCTGGATCCGTTGGCGGTAGTGGCGAAGTACACGCCGTTAATCAGCTGGGGAAAGCCATTGTAGGAAGGCGTCACCTGAAGATACCCCGGCTGGGTCAGGGTGGCGGACACCTTGTAGGAGGTGAGGTAATTCCCAGGCTGCAGGGAAATGACCTGGCTGCTCTCCTGGGTGATATTCCCAGTGGGGTCCGCAGCCTGGGGCAGCAGGTTCAGGTTGGTGCCTGGAGTAAACAGAGCCTCGTAGCTGTAGTAGGACGCCGCGCTGTCCGGAGGCACCGTGCCCTCCGGACCCGTGGGCCCGGTGGGGCCTTGCTCCCCCTGGGGGCCCGCCTCCCCGGGAAGGCCCTGCTCCCCCTGAGGACCGGTTGGTCCTGTGGGCCCGGTGGGGCCCTGTTCTCCCTGGGGACCCGCCGCTCCGGGAAGGCCCTGCTCCCCCTGGGGTCCGGTAGAGCCCGTAGGCCCGGTGGGGCCCTGTTCTCCCTGAGGGCCCGCCGCTCCGGGAAGGCCCTGCTCCCCCTGAGGGCCGGTGGGTCCCGTAGGCCCAGTGGGGCCGGTGGCTCCCTGCCCTCCTGTGGGACACCACACAACATGCGGGCAGGGGCAGGGCCGCGGACGGCCATACCAATAAATGTGGTCCATGGAGTTTCCCCCTTGCAAAACTGTCTCTCTCCAGTGTACGTGCTCCAGGGGAAAAGGTGCGAAAAAAAGAGGCCCCCGGCACTGCCGGAAGCCTCTGGGCCTGCTGTTATTCGATGTTCTCTCCCAGGGTTCCCTGGGTCATGGCGGTCAAATAGGCATTGATAAACCCATCCAGATCGCCGTCCATAACGCCGTTCACGTTGCCGGTCTCAAAGCCGGTGCGGTGGTCTTTCACCATGGTGTAGGGCATGAACACATAGGAGCGGATTTGGCTGCCCCAGGTGATCTCCTTCTGCTCGCCCTTGATGTCGGAGATCTTCTCCAGGTTCTCCCGTTCCTTGATCTCCACCAGCTTGGCCACCAGCATTTTCATGGCCACTTCCCGGTTCTGGTACTGGCTGCGCTCCACCTGGCAGGACACCACAATGCCCGTGGGGATGTGGATCAGCCGCACGGCAGAGGAGGTCTTGTTGACCTTCTGGCCGCCGGCGCCGCTTGCCCGGTACACTTCCATCTTGATGTCCTCGGGAGGGATCTCCACGGAATTGTCCAGCTCCATTTCCGGCATGACCTCCAGGGAAGCGAAAGAGGTCTGCCGTCTTCCCGCCGCGTCAAAGGGGGACACACGCACCAGCCGGTGCACCCCCGCCTCGCTCTTCAAGTAGCCGTAGGCGTTCTCTCCTTCCACCATAATGGAGGCGCTCTTCAGGCCGGCTTCGTCCCCGTCCAGGTAGTCCAGGGTCTCCACCTTGTACCCGTGGCGCTCTGCCCAGCGGTTGTACATGCGGAACAGCATCTCCGCCCAGTCCTGGGCCTCCGTGCCGCCGGAACCGGCGTGGAAGGTGAGGATGGCGTTGTTCTTGTCGTATTCCCCGGTGAGCAGGGTGGAAAGCTTCATGGAGGCAATCTCGTTCCGGATGGATTCGAGCTCCTCTTTGGCCTCGTCCACCAGGGACAGGTCCTCCGCCTCGTCCCCCATCTCGATGAGGGCCATGCAGTCCCCCGCCCGGCTCTGCAGCTTCTGGTAGGAGGCGTCCTTGTCCTTCAGCGCGGCCATACGCTGGGTGACTTTCTGTGCCTGCTCCATGTTGTCCCAAAAGCCGGGCTCGGCAGACTTGTGCTCCAGCATGTCCACCTCTTCCCGCAGCTTTTCCAGACCCAGGGCCTGCCCCAGATCCTCCAAAGCCTTTTCCTGTTCTTCCAGCTCCCGTTTCAATTCTTCAAATTGCAGCATAGCGACCTTTCCTTCGTCGTAAGAGTTTCTTTCGCTATTATACTGGATACGGCGGAAAAAAGCAAACCATATCTTTTGGGTCTTGTCCAAACTGTAAAAAATATTAACAGACTGAAAATTCAGGGGGATTTCGTTGCGCTTTGGAAAAGAATCGTGTAAAATAAGTATAATCACAAATTCTGTATAAAGGAAAGGATTGCTCATGCTGGATTATACTGGGATCAAGTGCCCCGTGTGCGGGGTGCCCTTCCGCCAGGGGGACGACATTGTGGTCTGCCCCCAGTGCGGCGCTCCATACCATCGGGCTTGTTATCAGGAAAAAGGCAAGTGCATCTTTGACGATTTGCACCAGGAGGACAAAGCCTGGGAGCCCCCCGCTCCCCCCAAGGCTCCCGATCCCCGGGCGGAGATCAAGGACCAGGAGTGCCCTGTCTGCGGCACGCTGAACGCCCACAGCGCCCTGTTCTGCAACCGCTGCGGCGCCTCCCTTTCCGGAGAGCCCCAGCAGTACCGGAATTCCGCCTCCGGGGCAAACCGGGAGTCCGGAGCCTACGGCCAGACACCGCCTCCCCCTTCGGGGACCTTCGGCGGATTTGGGGGCTTTAACGGTCCCCGGCCCACCTACGGCAGCGCCGCTCCCCCCTTCTCCTTCGACCCCATGGGGGGCGTGTCCCCGGCGGAACCCCTGGACACCAACGTGTCCTTTGGAGACGCCTCCAAGCTGGTCAAGCTGAACACCGCCTACTACATGCCCGTGTTCCGCTATATCAAGCAGACCGGAAGGAACAAGTTCAATTTCATGGCGTTTTTGTGCTCGGGGGCGTGGCTTTTGTACCGCAAGCAGTACAAAAACGGGGCCATTGTCACGGCCATCATGTTTGCCCTGTATATTGGGTACGTGTGCGCCAGCGTGTTTGTGGCCAACCCCCTGATGATGGACCTGATGGCCCAGGTGGGAGTGGACACCACCACCCTGTACTTCACCAACGAGCAGCTGATGGCCGTCACCGAGCTCCTGCTGGAACGGCCCATTCTGTACTTCTACCTGCTGCTCCCCCTGCTGTGCCTGCTGGGCATGCTGGTGGTGATGATCGTGGTGGGCGTCCGTGGCAACAAAATGTATCTGCGCCACTGCGTGCGCACCGTTCAGCAGGTGAAATCCGCCGGCAACGACGGAGACCCCAACATGACGCTGGACGCCAAAGGAGGGGTGAACACCTCTGTGGCCATCTGCGTGTTCGTGTGCTATATGATCGTGGCCAACATCCCCCTGTGGGTGCTGTAAGGCACGGAGAATGAACAAAGGAGAACTGTTTTATGAAGAAAGTACGCAAAGCGGTAATTCCCGCGGCTGGGCTGGGCACTCGGGTGCTGCCCGCCACCAAGGTGATGCCCAAGGAAATGCTTCCCATTGTGGACAAGCCCGCCATTCAGTACATTGTGGAGGAGGCTGCCGCCGCCGGCATCGAGGACATCCTCATCATCACCAACCGGGGAAAGGGCCTGCTGGAGGACCACTTTGACCGGGCGCCGGAACTGGAGCGCCGGCTGGCCGGAGACCCGGCCAAGGAAGCCATTTTGGACGAAGTGGTGAGAATCTCCAAGCTGGCCAACATCTTTTACGTGCGCCAGAAGGAGACGAAAGGCCTGGGACACGCCATTGGCTGCGCCAGGGAATTCGTGGGGGACGAGCCCTTTGCCGTGCTCTACGGAGACGACGTGATCCTGGGAGAGGACCCCGCCTGCGGCCAGCTGATCCGCGCCTACGAACAGTTTGGCAACGGCGTGGTGGGGGTGAAGGAGGTCTCCCGGGAGGCCATTTCCAAGTACTCTTCCCTGAAGGTGGAACCCATTCAGGACAACTATTTCCGCTGCACCGACATGATTGAAAAGCCCAAGCCCGGGGAGGAGCTCTCCCTGTACTCCATTTTGGGCCGGTGCGTGCTGCCCCCCGAGATCTTCGACATTCTGGACAAGACCCCTCCCGGAGCCGGCGGGGAGATCCAGCTTACCGACGCCATGTGCACCCTGGCCCGCCGTGACGGGATGATCGCCGTGGACTTCACCGGCACCCGCTACGACATGGGCAACAAGCTGGGCATTATGCAGGCCAGCGTGGAAGTGGCTTTAAACCATCCGGAGATCGGCAAGGACTTCCGGGCTTACCTGAAAGAGCTGTGCAAAGCACTGTAACACCTGCCAAATCCGAAGAAAAAGGCCCTCGGTCCGCCGGGGGCTTTTCCCGCGTTTCCGGGCCGGAAACGCGGCGCCGGGGTTTTTCAAGAATTTTCTTGACTTTTCTTCGAGTCGTGCTATAATATTTCTGTTTGATTTTCGTTAGTCTCTAACGATTTTTCATCCTTGCTCCGGGACAAACTCAACTGCCCGGGGCCAAAAGACCAAAAGGAGGTGCAATACAAATGGCAGAAGGAAAGAACCTGTACGAGACCGTCATCGTCACTTCCGCCAAGCTGGGGGAAGAAGGCAGCGCGGAGCTCGTAAACAAGTTCAAGGCTCTCATCGCGGAGCACGGTACTGTTGAAAGTGTTGACGATTGGGGGAAGCGCCGCTTCGCCTATCCCATCCAGAAGCAGACCGAGGGTTACTACACCCTGATCAACTTCGAGAGCAATCCCGAGTTTACCGCCGAGCTGGACAGACGGTATCAGATCACCGACGGCATCCTGCGGACCATCATCGTCAAGCGGGACCCCCGTCACGTGAACGCCCTGAAGGCTCAGAAAGCCCAGAAGGCTGAAGAGAACAACATCGATGTGGAAGCCATTGCCGTGGAAGCTGTGGAAGCTCCCGCTGCGGAATCCGCAGAGTGATCTTACGGAAAGCGAGTGCTGAAAAATGCTGAATGTTGCCGCCATCGTGGGGAGGCTTGCCGCCGACCCGGAACTGAGACACACCCCTTCCGGTGTGGCCGTAACGTCCTTTACCCTGGCTGTGGACCGCAGCTACGCCAAGGCCGGCACCGAGCGTCAGACCGACTGGATTGACGTGGTGGCCTGGAGATCTACCGCAGAGTTTATCTGCAAGTATTTCACCAAGGGCCAGATGATGGCTGTAACCGGTTCCCTGCAGACCCGCAGCTACGAGGACCGCAACGGCAACAAGCGCAAGGCCATGGAGATCGTGGCCAACGACGTGAGCTTCGTGGGCTCCAAGCGGGACAACGGTTCCGCCGGCGGAGAGTACGGCCAGGCCGGATACGGTCAGCCCGCCCCCCAGCAGCGTCCTGCCGCTTTCAGCGAACCTGCTCCCGCCTATTCCAGCGGAAGCAGCGAGGATTTTGAAGAGATCCTGGGGGATGACGATCGCCCCTTCTGATGGGAGCACCCCGAAAAAACTCTCTTCGCTTTAAATTTTGTAAAGGAGGCTTTTTGGCATGGCTGATAGACCCGAAAGAGAAGTCCGCCGCGGCGGGCGCAAGGGGCGCAAAAAGGTGTGCAGCTTCTGCGTGGACAGAGCTGAGTTCATCGACTACAAGGACGTGGCCAAGCTTCGCCGTTTCATCTCCGAGAGAGGCAAGATCCTCCCCCGCCGTGTGACCGGCACCTGCGCGTATCATCAGCGCGCTCTCACTGTGGCCATCAAGCGCGCCCGTCATCTGGCGCTGCTGCCCTATACCAGCGACTGATTATCCTGAGAAAGTTGGGAGGCTTTCCGCTTAGGCGGGAAGTCTCTTTTCTCTTTTATTCCACGGAAAGGACCGCCTATGAAATACTTTGACACCCACATTCACTTTTTCCCGGACAAGCTGGCCGGGAAAGCCCTGCCCCGCCTGCGGGAGATCAGCAAGTGCCAGACCTATACCGACGGCACCAGGGCGGACACTCTGAAAAACATGGAGCAGTGGGGCTGCGCAGGAGGCATGGCGCTGCACATTGCCACCAACGCCCACCAGCAGACCTCCGTCAACAACTTCGCCCTGGAGTCCCAGCACCACAACATCTACTGCTTCGGCAGCGTGTATCCCTTTGCGGAAAATGCTTTGGAAGAGATGGCGCGGATCAAGGAGATGGGCCTGTACGGCATCAAGCTCCACCCGGACTACCAGGAGTTTTTCATTGGGGACGAGGGCGCTCTGCCCATTTTCGCCCAGGCGGAAAAGCTGGGAATGACCATTGCCTTTCACACCGGCCGGGACCCCTACTCCCCCCATCTGGTCCACTGCCCTCCCGACGTGCTGGGACGAATTGCGGACCTGTTCCCCGGGCTTACCATCATTGCGGCCCACATGGGGGGCATGGACATGCCCCAGGAGGCTGCCAAACACCTGGCTGGGAAAAAGAACGTGTACTTCGACACCGCCTTCGCCTCCCATTTCCTGAACCCCCAGGAGCTGGGAGAGCTGATCCATCTTCACGGGGCGGACAAGGTGCTCTTCGCCACCGACTGTCCCTGGAGCACCCTGCCCGCGGAAAAGGAGCTGCTGGAAGCGGCGGACCTGACAGAGTCGGAACGGGAGCAGATCGCCTACCGGAACGCGGAACGGCTTTTCGGCATCACTGTTTGACTTTTCTCCCAAAAACGGGTAGAATAAGAGAAACTCTCCCGTGAAATGGAGCGAACCCATGAAAAAAGCGATTTCCCTGGCGCTGGCCGCTCTTCTGTGCGCGCTGTGCGCCGGTTGCACCCAGCCGGACTCCCAAACCCTGGACCTGTACCAGGGCTACGGCAATTTCTTGAAACTGATCCACCTGAACGCCAGCTCCGCCGAAAAGCAGGAGCGGATGGACGCCTTTGCCCAGGTGCTGGAGGATTCCCAGCCTCTGGACAAGGAGTTTTCCCTGTTCGCCTACTACCCGGACTACTGCCTGGAACTGAAAAAAGCGGGAGAGGCCGCCTGCGTGGCAATCGTAGATGTGAACGGCGACTACATCGACTTCTACTACACAGGAGAGGACGTTGCGGCAGATCCCCAGCTGTACCGCTCCCATGTGACGGCGGACCAGTTCCGGAAACTGGTGCACCAGAGCTAAAACCCCCATACTCAAGCGCGAAAGGGCTGTTGCAGAAAACGCAACAGCCCTTTTTCAGCGGACATTCTGTTATCTCAGCGGATGGCGTACCTTGCCCGCTCCAGGTCGCTCTTTTTCACCAGCACCTGGAACAAGGTGTTGTACCGGGAACTGCCTCCCAGCCCGCCGGAACGCCTGTCCCGGCCGCCCAGGGCCTGGTCTTTCACCTCGTAGGGAATCTTCGCCTCTTCCAGTTTGGCAACTATCTGGGAAAACCGCACTGCGTCGCTGCACACGGTCAATTCCACCCAGCGGTTGAAGAAAAACATCGCTTCTTCCTCCCTCCTCAAAGAATTCTCTCCAGCTTGCCGCCGCAGGGGCAGCGGTAGCGCTGGGGGTGTTTCACAACCTTGGACATGCGCCGCCGGGGGATCACCGCCCCGCAGGACTGGCACCGGAGAAGATACTTCACCGGGTCCTGGCGCAGCCGCTGGGGCTGGCCATCCAGGGGCACGGTCCGCTGGATGGCCAGGCCCAAAGCCTCCCCGGCCCTGGCGGCATACCCTTTCCACCGTTTGCCGTGATTCATGCAGCCCCAGCAGGTGTGGAGCAGCTCGTGGACCAGGGTGGCCCGCAGCAGCTGCCGGTCCTCTAGAACAAAAGCGGATACCTGGATGGTGAACCCTTTCCCCGTTCGCAGGCAGCAGCCCAGCCGCCGCTTTGCCCGGGTGTTCACCTCCACCTGGGGATTTATTTCCCGGGAAAGGGGAATCCCCAAGCCCCGAAGTTCCTCCTCCTGGGAGGAGAGCATGGTGTTCAGTTCCTGCTGGGTCATGGGTCTCCCCCCTTTCCTGGGCTTGTTTTTCCCGTTATCCCGCCAGCTTCTTGGCAAGCAGGACAATGCGCTGGGCGCAGTCCACCAGATCCTCCCGGGTGATGTGATACCTGTGGTTCTCATCACGGAGCGCTTCCATCAGGTTCTTGTAATCGATGGGGCTGCCGGGCATCAGGAGGTCGTTGCCGGCCTTGATGGTTCCGGAGGCGCAAGCCGGGGGATACTTGGTCTTCATAGATGCCGCCATAGCGGACACCACCCAGTCGGTCATCACCAGGCCCTGGAAGCCCCACTCTTCCCGCAGGGCGGTCATCACCAGGTCACGGCGCTGGGAGGTGTGTTCCCCGTTGAGCAGGTTGTAGGAGGTCATCAGGGAATGGGGCTGGGACTCCTCCACGGCGATCTGGAACCCTTTCAGGTATATATCCCGCAGGGCCCGCTCCCCCACAATGCTGTTGGAGAGCATCCGGTTGGTCTCCTGGTTGTTGCAGGCGTAGTGCTTGATGGTGACGCCCCGGCCGGGATGTGCCTGGACGCCCTGGGTGATGGCGGCAGTGACCTTGCCGCTGATAAAGGGGTCTTCCGAATAGTACTCGAAATTCCGGCCGCACAAGGGCAGGCGGTGGATATTCAAAGCGGGGGCCAGCCACAGGTGGATGCCGAAACGCTCCATCTCCTCGCCGATCATATCTCCGCACCGGCGGCAGAGCTCCAGGTTCCAGCTCTGGGCCAAGGCGGTGCCGATGGGCATGGCGGAGCAGTACTGGTGGAGCACCTCCCCCTTCCGGTCGGGCTGCTGCTGTCCCATGGAGCCCAAACCGGCAGCCATGTCGTCGTCCAGGAATTCGGCGAATCCCGCGGGCAGGGACATCTCCAGAGGATAGACCCCGTTCTCGTCCTTGCCGTAGTCCTTGTTCAAGCGCAGCCCAGCGGGACCGTCCGCCATGACCAGCACCGGCAGGCCTTTGTCCTCAAAGAGTCCAGTGGTCTCGCCGGCAGCGCCCACGACCCGCATGCCCGCATTGCCCACAAAGCTCTTGCTGCCCTCATCCTGGAAACCGCCCAGGCAGATGTAAGCCAGCTCTTCGTTGGAAAGGGACGCCACCAGCTCCCGGATCTCCTTCGGGATCTCTGGCAGAGAGGCCGTCTTCCGGGGCACATAGTCCTGCTCCTTTACAGAAAATACCGGCGCCGCCTCCAGTTCCCAGGCCTCTCCCTCATAGGTAAAGGGCTTGGCTTCCGGTTTCCAGTCCTCAAAGTCGGGCTGGCCGCCGATGTGGCTCAGCTGGCGCACCAGAATGGCGCTTTCCAGCCGGACCACCCCGCAGATGTGGGTATCACGGCTGGAGGTGCCCAGCCGCAGCACATAGTCCCCCGCCTCCAGGATCTGACAGGTGGTGTCGTTGTCAAAGGAGGAAAGATCCTCCAGGGAGAAGGAAAGGGTCAGGGTTTCCTCCTGGCCGGGAGCCAGTTCCCCGGTTTTGGCGAAAGCCGCCAGGGCCTGATAGGGCTGGTCCAGCTTCCCGGCAGGGACCGACACATACAGCTGGACCACCTCTTTGCCCAGGGCGCTGCCGGTGTTCTTCACAGACACGTCCACGGCCACCTGGGTGCCTTCCACCTTCACCTGAGGCTGCCCCAGGGCGAAGGTGGTGTACCCCAAACCGTACCCAAAGGGGAACACCGGGGCCTTGTCCACCGAGTCGAAATACCGGTACCCCACGTAAATGCCTTCCTTGTAGCGGGTATCGTCGGTCTGGGCAAAATCCCCCACCTTGCAGTAATCCTCCCACCTGGCCCAGGTGGAGGCCAGCTTGCCGGAGGGATAGGCCTTGCCCAGGATCACGTCCGCCAGGGAATCCCCCAGCGTCATGCCAGTCTGGGAGAGCAGCAGGATATTTTCCACCTCCAGCACGGGAGTCAGGTCCACCACGCCGCCCACATTGAGCACCAACAGGAAGTTTTTGTACTGCTTCCGGGCTGCCAGAATGTCCCGGATCTCCGATTGGGTCAGTTCAAAGTCGCCGGGAGCGGGAGCACGGTCGGAGCCCTCGCCGGAAATGCGGCCCAGCACAAACACCCCGGTATCCCCTTCCCCATCCAGAGGCAGGTCGTACTCCGGTTCCGGCATGACGGCCCCCATGCCCAGCATGATGGCAGGCACACCCATCTCCTTGGCCTTTGCCTTGATCCCCTCCACAAAGCGGGGATAGGCCTCCTGGCGGATGCGGCTGTAACCGTCCAGCCACGCCTTGGTGGTAACGGTAAACCCGGCGTTCTCCAAGCCCTCTTCCACAGTGGTGTAGTGGCGCACGTTCACGTCGCCGGACCCGGTGCCGCCTTTAATGGTCTCCCGGGCTCCGCTGCCATAGAGGGCCACCTTGCCCGGCGCCTCCAAGGGAAAGGTGCCGTCACTTTTCAAAAGCACCATGCATTCCGGTGCAAGCCCCCGCAGAAGCTGACCGTGTTTCACCTCGTACTCATACAGTTCCATAAGGTTCCTCCTTCTCGCCGCCTGGATGGTCCGGCAATTTATATTTGTTCTATTATAGCGGATTTTCTACTCCACTTCCACATTTTTGTGAGGATGCCCATAAAAAAAGTAAAATTCTCCTGAAAAATAGAGGATTTTCTTGACTCGGCGTTTCAGGCATGCTATTCTAGTGAGACATTTTCACTGGCAAGGAGGACTTTTCCATGGATCTCACGTTTCATCAAGAGAACCAAGTGTTCAATTATCGGGTTTGCGCCGTGATTCTTTCCCAAGGAACCATTCTGGCCATGAAGGATGAGCGCTCCCCTTACTTCTACCTTCCCGGCGGGAGAGTGGAAATGGGTGAAACCGCACAGCACGCTGTTATTCGGGAGGTGGAAGAGGAACTGGGAATCACCCCGAAGATCCTGCGTCCCCTGTGGCTGAATCAGGCCTTTTTCCAGGAAGACGTGGATCACCGCTTCTATCACGAACTGTGCCTGTACTTCCTCATGGACATCTCCCACACCAACTTGCTGGAAAAAGGGGATTGTTTCACACTGCGTGAAGGACGTCACGTCCACCGCTTTCAATGGCTCCCCTTTTCCAGGCTGAAAGAGGAATACTTCTATCCCCTGTTTCTCAAGGAAAAGATCTTCCATCTCCCCGAAACCTTTACCCTTCGCACGGAAGTGGAATAAACCTTTACTGCCACGCGCAAAAGAACCGCACTTTGTGAGGTGCGTTTCTTTGGTCCAAGGGGTCTGCCCCACTGAACAAACAATGGAACCGCGCTCCAACCACAGACAAAAAAAATTCGCGAACCACACAAACGTGAGATTCGCGAATGGGGAGCGGCAGCTCGCCGCTGTGCCGACCGAACAAAAATGAAACCAGGTAAAAACGCGGGCAATCAAAACCACTAGTAAACTAGTGGTTTGCTCAGACCCCAGAGGGGTCAGTACTTGCTGACCCCTGGAAGG
>CALWCD010000043.1 GCA_944376265.1 uncultured Clostridia bacterium
GGTTTTATTTGCCAAGGCTTTTTATTTACCCCTGGTAGAACCAGGGGTTTTGTTAAGCCTAAAGGCACTAAGAAAAGGAGGATGGCTTTCCGCGCCATCCTCCTGGGTCACTGCTGTACCAGCTGAAAGCTCACTTCCACCCGGTCGCCGGCCAGAGCCTGGGCCAAACCTTCCGGTTCCTCCACCTCCCCAATGGGCGTGTAGGTCCCGCCTTGGCTGTCCTCCTGGTAGAACAAGCACAGGGTGCCGCTCCCCTCCAGCATCAGCGCACCGCCGGAAACGGAAGGGTACTCCTCCGCCTTTTCCGGCAAAACACTGGGCAGCTGGAACCGTTTGGCGTTCCCCTGCCAGTCGCTCATCTCCAGGGACATGGGAAGCATCTCCCCCAAGGCCTTTGCCGCCTCCGTGTCCTCCAGGCAGGCGAAAAACACCTGCCCGCCTGCGTCGATGCGCAGCACAGTCTCCCCTTCCCCAGCAGGCTGGGTGGCTTCCGGGGAAGCAGAGGGTGAGGGCGCGGGGGAAAGAGTCGCCGCTGCCTGAGAGGCAGCCCGGGGGGTGGGGTCCGCCGTCGCCTGAGGGAGAGCGCTTTCCACCCCGGGCCTTTCATTCTCCGGGGATGAGGCGTTTTCTTCTCCGCAGGCGGAGAAGCTGCACACCGCCGCCGCGGCCAGTACAAGGGCAACTATCCGTTTTTTCCACATGTGATACTCCTCCTAAAGAGCGGGTTATTCCAGGCTCAGGGCTGGCAGCTGCCGCAGGGTTCATAACCCTGGTCCAGCAGCTCCTCCCGGGTGCCGTAATAGTCCTCTTTGTTCTGCTCGCTCATGGTGTCCACCGAGGGGCATGTGGGCAGGTGGAACTTGTGGGACCGGGTGTTGAGAACATAGTGCTCTTCCTCCCCCTCTTCCGCCTGGCTTTCCCCGCTGGAGGAAACTTCCCCGGAAGCCCGGCTGTCCCCGGTGGCGTAGTCGATTTCCACCCCTGGCTGGACATTGTACACGTACACGTGAAAACAGATGCCCTCTCCCTGGTCCTCCACCGAGAAGCCCTCCATTTCCACGCCTCTGGCCACCAGCTCGTCCCCCTGGAACAGAGGTGTCACCCGGTAGAGCACGTGGTTCTCCGTCTCCTTGATGTAATCCGCCGTCATGTTTTCAAAGGGGAGCATTCCCTCCACATTCAGGTATCTGGTGCCGGTGATCAGATTGTTCTCGTTGGCGTTTTCCCCTGTCAGCTGGAAGCCGATGAGATGACACCGGTTGTACAGATAGCCGCCGTCCACAAAGTCGTATTCCGCGGTCTGCCATCCTGTGGGGTGCACCTGGCTGATGCTTTCCCGGTCCTGGGTGGGCATCAGGTCCTCCCCGACGCAGGCGGTGGCGGTGCCGCATCTGCCCAAGGAATCCAGGGGACTGTATTCCTCGAAGGACTGGGCCGACAGCTCCTCCGGGGTAAAATCCGGCTGGTTGCCGTTGAGCTCCACGTAGGGAAATCCCTGGTAGGCGGGAACTTCCTCCAGGGAGACCGCTGCCGCCGCTGAAGGGGTGCCCTCTGTGAAAAACTCCACTTGACAGCCAGCCATCACCAGGGCGATGGCAATCAACAGCGGCAGCAGCCTGTACAGACGTTTTTTCAAGGCAGGTAGACCTCCTTTGTAATCTTCTCATGGGAATGGCCGGGGAATTCCTCCCGGGAGACCAGGCGCCAGCCGGTGCTCAGGTCCAGATCCAGGAAAACGTCCCCGGGGTAGTGGCGATTCCAGCGGTACACCGTGAGGGACTCTATGTCCTTCCTGCAGGGCGCCAGGGGAAGGTCCTCCACAAAGCAGACATCCCCAGGCCCGGCTGTTTCCAAAAGTTCCTCTTCCACCAGCACCGCCTCCCGGGGGAACAGGCTTTGGGACATGGGCCGCACTCTCAGAAGGCGGCCACCCAGACCCTGAAGGATATCCTCCAGCACCTTCCTGTCCCGGCTTTGACGGCGGTGGTTGAACAGCATCCCGTTCCGGTCATCCAAGCAGAGGATTACATTCACGGCAGCCGCCTCCTTTCGTCTCTGGACACCCATTATACCACAAGGCGTTCTCCCGCGCCAGCGAAAAAAGGGAGCCCGCCCTCGGCAGACCCCCTTTATCCGGAGAAGAGATCACGTTTCAGCAAGAGATACAGCATCAAGTACAGGCTCATGGCAAGGAGCGTGAAATTGTACCGGGTGCGCAGAAGGACCAAAAACCCCAGCACCGCCATGGGAAAGAGAACCCCCAGAGAAATGACCAGGGACAGCTTGCCGGCCTGCTCCCCGTTCATGCGGGCACACAGCAGGGCGCGAAGGGCCATGCCGCCGTCCATGGGCTCCACGGGAAGACTGTGGAGCAGCCCCAGGGCCAAGCTGGCCCCCAGGAAGGGGTGGTCCCTCCAGCCCAGAAGGAACATTCCTCCCCCGCAGAGAAGGTTCACCCCCGGCCCCGCAAAGGACACCAGCGCCATTTGGCCGTAGGAAAGAAGCTTTTCCCGGTTGGGGACCATCCGGCAGCCCAAAGCGGTAAGCTTCACCATGGCGGGCGGCGCGCCCAGCAGGAACAGCAGAACCAGATGCCCTCCCTCGTGGCAGGCAGCCGCTGCCAGAAAAGAGGCGCTGTTCTCGGCCCCCAGAAAGAGGCAGCAAAAGGCCGCCAGGGCAAAACAGGAAAACCCCACCCACACCCGGCAGCCTTTCACCGAAAAGGAGAGCATCATACACGCTGGAGGGAGGTGTCGGCTTCCCAGCTGGGCGTGGGCTGGGGCGACACGGTGGGCTCCGGCGAAGGAGACGGAGAAGCCGTCCCCCCTTCCCAGGCAGGCAGCTGGATCTCTTGGGCAGCCTCCTGGTGGTACCATTCCGAAAACGACTCATAGAAAGGGGAGTGGGAATACCGCAGAAAGAGCAGGGCTGCCAGCGCCACCAGGCAGAGCCCCGCCTGGATTAAGGGAACGCCGCTGGGATTGCCCCCTTCTTCCTGGGAGAAGGACTCCTCCTCTTCCTGTCCCAGCTCCTGGATCTCCTGAAGTTGTTCCAGGTCCTGCATGGCTTACAAAATGATGCACAGCAGGCCGCTGCACCCGTCGTTGATAACCCGCTCTATGGTCTCCCGCACCTTTTCCCGAGCGTCCACCGGCATGCGGTACAGCTTGTTGTGGAGACCTTCATTCACCAGGGAATGGAGAGACTTGCCGAAGATGTTGGACTCCCAGATGGCCACCGGGTTTTCCTCAAATTCTTTGAGCAGGTACATCACCAGCTCCTCTGACTGCTGCTCGGAGCCCACGATGGGGGTAATCTCCGTGTGGATCTGGGTCTTCATCATGTGGATGGAGGGGGCGGTGGCTTTCAGGCGGATACCGTACTTGCCGTTTTGCTTCAAAATCTGAGGCTCCTCCAGGGTCAGCTCCTCCACGTCGGGCATGACAATGCCGTAGCCGGTCTGCTGCACGTCCTCGTAGGCCTGGGCCAGCTTCTGATACTGCTGCCGGATGGCGGTCATCTCCACCAGCTGGGCCATCAGCTCCGAGTCGTCCTGGATCTGGATGCCTGTTTTCTCGCTGAGGATCTTGTAGAACAGGGACTGGTCGAACACCAGCTCCGCCCTCCCCTGGCCGCTTCCCAAATCGATGCGCCGGACCTGGACCGCCCTGACCGACTCGCAGGCTTTCAGGCTTTCCAACATACCCTTGACCTGGCACATTTTCTGGATACCGCAGGACTCCCGCAGGGTGGAAAGCACCCCGGACAGCAGCCAGTGGTCCGACTCCAGGGAGGTGACCCAGCCGGGAAGGTCCAGCGCCACTTCCCGAACGGGGAACTGGTACAGCAGGCTGGCGATCACATCCCGGATGTCCTGCTCGGTGATGTCAATGCAGTTTACCGGCAGCACAGGGATGCCGTACTTTTCCCCCAGGCGGGACGCCAGCTCCTGGGACTCCTGGGAGCTGGGATAGACGCAGTTGAGAAGCATAACAAAGGGCCTGCCGGTCTGGTTCAGCTCCTGAATAACCCGCTCCTCCGCCTCCTCGTACTCCTCCCGGGGGATATCGCTGATGCTCCCGTCGGTGGTGATCACCAGGCCAATGGTGGAGTGCTCGGTGATCACCTTTTTGGTGCCGATCTCCGCCGCCATATTGAAGGGGATGGGTTCCTCGTACCAGGGGGTGCGCACCATCCTGGGCTGGTCCTCCTCGATGTAGCCGATGGCGCTGGGGACAATGTAACCCACGCAGTCGATCATCCGCACCCGGAAGGAGGCGTCCTCGTCGATCTGGACGTCCACCGCCTGCTCGGGGATGAACTTGGGCTCGGTGGTCATAATGGTGCGGCCGGCGGAGGACTGAGGCAGCTCGTCAATGGCCCTCTCCCGCTGCATGCCGTCGGGAATGTGGGGAATCACCACGGTGTCCATAAACTTCTTGATGAAGGTGGATTTCCCCGTGCGCACCGGTCCCACCACCCCGATGTAGATCTCGCCGCCTGTGCGGTCCTGGATGTCTTTATAAACGTTGAATTCTTCCATATTCTACCTCTCTACCGCAGGAATTTGTCATTATCGGTTGCAGATGATCAGAGGCCGGGCCTCGGGGAGCACGTCGTCGGGCAGGTCGTTCTGCTCCCGCAGGTCCGAAAGCAGCGCCCGGTGACTCTTGGCGATGTCCCACAGCCGTTCTCCCTGGGAGGCGTAATAGACCAGCAGCTGGGGCTGATGGGGATAGGGCTTGGCGTCCTCTCCCATGCCGGCGGAAGCCAGGTATTTCACCGTCTCCCGGCTGTAAAGCAGGCTGGACACCCAGGTCTCCACAGAGGCCTCCACCGTGTTTTTATCGGCAATGCGGTACTCCCACAGGTCCGTCAGGGAGATGGTGTCGCTGCGCCTGCTGCGGGAACCTTCCAGCTCCGTGGAGAAGCTGTGGTCAAAGGGCTTCTCCAGGTACAGAATTCTCCCCGAAGCCCCCCGGTACAGCATGCAGATGGTGTACCGCACCCGGTAGGTCAGCTTTCCCTCCTCCCAGGAGGACTGAACGCTTTCCTGCTCGCACCACAGGTCCACCACCTTTTGGATCTCCTCCTCGGTGACGGTGAGGGAGCATTTCTTTTTCAGCACCTCGGTGTAGACCTCCTGGACGTCCAGCAGAGAGCTTTGGGAATATTTCAGCTCCAAGGGGCCCTGGACCGAGTAGGCGTCGTCGATCATCTCCACCTGGCAGGGCTGGTACAGGAAAGCGGTGAGGAACACCTTCAGGGACAAGTCCACGCTGGTGTACTCTCCCACGTCGTCCTCCCGGGGCTGAATGCGGCACTCCCCTGCCGTTACCCGCAGGTCGCACAAACAGTCCTCCCCCGCTCCGGCGCACTCGATGACCTGGTTGAAATCCACCGAAGCGGACATTTTCTCCAGGCCCCCGTCCACGGAGGACACATACAAAAAGGAAAGATCCGCCCGCCCGCTTACGGAAAGCTGTCCCTGGGCCAGTTTGCAGTCCGTAGCCCGGCAGGCCACCTCCTTGCGGAGGATGCTCTCCATGGGAGGCTTGCCATTTTTCAGGGGAAGCCGGTCCTCCAGGGTAAAGGAATGGCCCACCGCGTTGACGGCCTGGGACGCCCGGCAGACATGGCCCCGCTTCTCGATTCCCACCCCCTCCAGGCCGCAGGTAATCTGCTCCTGGCACTGGGTTACCGCCAGCACTTTCAGGTTGACCGCCAAGTGCAGGTCCAGCCTTCTGGCGTTCACCGCCCGGCAGGTCAGGTGTTCCACCGCCGCCCGCACCCAGGCCACGGCATGGCCTTCCCCACTTTTCAGCTTGATGGAGGCGGAAAATTCCTTGGTGAAGTCACAGCACTTCAGGCTGTCGCCTTTCGGGTCCAGGTAGAGCACCCGAATGTCGCATACACCCTCGCACCGCAGGGTGTCCTCGCTGACGCCGTAGGAACAGATCTCCGGCACCACCCTGCACTTGAGCACCTTCTGAATATCCCCGCAGTAGTCGGGAAGGTTGTACTCGGTATCTATGGGCACCTCGTAAGAGCCGTCGAATACGGGGTCGAAATAGTCGTAGGGCTGGGTCTTTCGCTTCGCCTGCATACAGAATCCTCTCCTTTGCTGTTCTTACCCCATATCTATGCGCCGGACAGGAGAATATGCGAAAAAGGCGCCCGCTGGGGACTTTCCCCGGCAGACGCCTTTCTCCTATGTTGTTCTTACGGTTCTTCCACTTTCCGGATGCCATAGAGTTTTCGCAGAAACATCCCCAAAAAGCCTTTTCGCTTCTCAATGACAACTACCTTCATCGCCCTTGCCTCCCGTTTCCACAGCGTAGTAACGAAATCCCCAGGGCCACCAGGATCACCGCGGAAAGAAACAAGGTGAGCCCCACGGGACAAAAACAGGAAAGGGACATCCCCAGACCGAAACAAATGGCGCACATGCACCTGGTCTGATAATTTTTAAAGCAGGAACAGTCGCAGCGCAGCACGTTCCATCCACCTTCCCCTTTGCCGGTTTTCTCGTTCACTAACCAGTATATCCAAAGGGGGAAAAAGTGTTACTTCTGGTACACCACAATGAGGGCTGTGCCGGAGTGGACCCGGATCTCCGCCGTGTCCTCCACAATGTGGTTGCTCACTCCCATAAGCACCCCGCCGCTGGTGAGGGTCTCGTGGTCCAGAGGGTAGAACAGCCCCCGGTAGGTCACGGTGCAGCTGGAATCCCCAAAGGGGAACACAGACACCGTGGCATCCTTCATTTCCGTCAGGCGCAGCAGGCTGTCACGGATGAGGAACACCTTGGTGTGCTCGTCCGCGATGACCCCGTGGCCGCTGTGCTCCCGAATGTACTGGAGCACCTCCAGGTTGGCCAGGGAGTGGTCAAACCGGGCGCCGCCCAGGCAGCCCAACAGCACAAACCGCCGGCACCCCTTTGCGAAGCCCTTCATCACCGCGTACATGGTGTCGGTCACGTCCTTCTCCACGGGAAGGGTGAGCACCTTGCGGTTTTTCTGAGGGGGCGCCTTGGAGGAGTCGAAATCTCCCACGATCAGGTCGGGCACAATGTGGTACTTGCTGGCGGTCTCGTAGCCTCCGTCGGCGCAGATGACGTAGTAGTCCTCCGGAGGGAATTCCTTGAAAATGGCTTCGCTCTCAATGGGAGAAGCCCCGATGATCATGCATTCTTGTTTTTTTGTTGCCATTGCTTGACATCCTTTACCTCTTGATACATGGAACAATAACTTTCATGGCGCGAGCGGGAGATCTTTCCCTCTTCCACCGCCTGGAGTATGGCGCATCCCTTTTCGCAGGTGTGGGAGCAGGAAGTGAACTGGCACTCTCCCAAATAGGGCAGAAATTCCCGGAAACCGTAGGCCAGCCGCTCCTTGTCTGTCAGCCGGTAGCGCTCTATGTCAAAGGTGGAAAATCCGGGGGTATCGGCCACATATCCGCCGCCCTCCAGCTTGTACAGTTCCACCTCCCGGGTGGTGTGGCGGCCCCTGCCCAGTTTCTGGCTGATCTCCCCTGTTTTCAGCTGGAACTCCGGAAACACCGCGTTGAGCAGAGTGGACTTCCCCACCCCGGAATTTCCCGTAAACGCGGAGATCTTTCCCCGAAGGAGCGCCCGCACCTGGTCCACGCCCCGGCCTGTCACCGAGGACACCACCAGGCAGGGGATCTCCGCCAGGTCGTAAATGGCTTTCAGCTGGGAGCCGTCCTCCAGGTCCGTCTTGGTCAGCACCAGGATGGGCTGGATCTCCCCCAGCTCCGCCACGGCGATGGTCTTGTCGATGATGAGGGGCTCCGGGAAGGGGTGACGCAGGGAAGCCACAATGAACAGCTGGTCGATGTTGGCAATGGGCGGCCGCACAAGAAAATTCCTGCGGGGGAGGATCTCCTCCAAGGCGCCGGTGCCGTCCTCTTCCCCGGTAATCCGCACCCGGTCTCCCGCATAGGGGGAAATCCGCTCCTTGCGGAACTTGCCCCGGGCCGTGCAGGTGTACATACCCTGTTCTGTCTCCACGGTGTAGAACCCGCCAATCCCCTTGCGCACAAGTCCTTCCAAGCGTTTCGGTTCCGTCACTGGGCGCCGCCCTCCTGGGAGGAGGAGCTGTCCTCATCCTCCGAACTGGTGTCGTCGCTGGATTCGGAATCCTCATCGCTGGACTCCCCTCCGCCGGAGGGGATGAACTCGTAAGTGCGCAGCACCTGGGTGCTCTGGTTGTCAAAGTCAAACCCGTACTCCATATAGGTCTGGTCGTTCAAGGTTACCACCACCGTGTCCGTTCCGGAGGTGCCGGTGAAGCTGATGGAATAGCTGCTGGCGTAGGCGGGGTTCACCACCTCGGAAACCACCTGGGCGCCGTTGCGGTAGACCTTCAGGGTAATGTCCTCGTTGACGCTGCTGGGCAGAGGGATGCTGGTGGCCAGGGTCTTGGTGGCGCCCTTGCCGGAACTGACGGTAACATCCACCGCAGAGCCCTTGGAGACCTCGGAGCCCTCCCCGGGAGTCACGCTGATAACCGTGTCCGCCGGCAGCGTACTGGTGTCGTCCCTGTTGATGGAGCCCACGGTGAGGCCGGCGTCTTCCAGCATGGCAGTGACATTATAAAGCAGTTCCCCTTCCAGGCCGTCGGGCACCTTGATCTTCTCCTCCGCCGGGCCGCTGCTCACCTTCAGGGTGACCACAGAGCCCTTGTCCACGGGAGTGCCTGCCCCAGGGTCGGTGGAGACCACATGGCCCTCTTCCACCTCATCGTCGGCCACGTTTTCCACTTTGCTGTGAAGCCCTGCCTCCGTCATGGCGTTCTGAGCGTCCTCCATGGTGTAATTCTTCACGTCGGGCACTTCCACCTGGTCCACGCCGCCGTTGACCAGCAGTTCCACATCGGCGGTCTTTTTCACCATAATCCCCGCCTCGGGGTCCTGCTTCATGATCTCGCCGGGCTGCTTGTCAGGGTCGTTGCCCTCCACCACGGTGATGTTAAACCCGGAGTATTCCTCGTTGGCCACCACATCCTCGTAGAGCTTGCCCACCAGCTGGGGCATCTCCATCAGGTCGTTGTCCTTTTCCGGCAGGTTATTCCAATAGTTCAGGAAATAGATGGCTGCCACGGCCAAGCCCACAATGATGGCCGCCACCAGCACCCCTTTCACCACCATGGCGCCCTTGGCGCTGCGGCGGGAACGGACCAGCTCCTCCTCGTACTCGTAGTCGTCGTTGTAGGAGGGCGCCTGCCGGGAATGGTCGTAGGCCTCCATGCTCCGGGAAGCGTCGTACCGGGCGTGGGCGGTCTGCAGGTCGTAGTGGAACACCACGTTGGGGTTCCTGCGGAACTGATCCAAGTCGTCCAACATCTCCCCGGCGGACTGGAACCGGTCCACAGGGTTCTTCTCCATGGCCTTCATGGTGATCTGCTCCAGGCCCCTGGGGATGGAGGGATTCAGCTCCCGGGGCATGACAGCCTTCGCCTGAAGCTGCATCAGAGCCACGGAAACGGCGTTGTCCGCCACAAAGGGCAGTTTGCCGGTAAGCATTTCATAGAGCATGACGCCCACCGAGTAAATGTCCGCCTTGTCGGTGATATAGTCCCCGCTGGCCTGCTCCGGGGCGATATAGTGCACCGAGCCGATGGCCTTGTCGGTCATGGTGGTGGTCTCGCTCTGGAGGAACCGGGCGATGCCGAAGTCGGCCACCTTGATGGTGCCGTCCTGGAGCAGCATGATGTTCTGGGGCTTGATGTCCCGATGGATGATCCCCTTCTCGTGGGCGCACTCCAAAGCCATCAGGATCTGGGTGGTGAAATGCACCGCCTCGTTCCAGCGGATAACCCCTTCCTGCTCGATATACTGCTTCAAGGTGATGCCGTCGATGAACTCCATGACGATATACTGGATCTGATCCCCGAAGCTCACGTCGTACACCTTGACGATGTTGGGGTGAGACAGCACCGCGATGGCCTTAGACTCGTTGCGGAACCGCCTCAGGAAATCGCTGTTGTTGGAAAACTCTTCCTTCAAAATCTTGATGGCCACCCAGCGGCCTTCCACGCGGTCATAGGCCTTGTACACATAGGCCATGCCCCCCACGCCGATCAGCTCGTGGATCTCGTATCTGCCGTCCAGGCGCTTTCCGATAAATCTATCCATAAACAGTTACCAAACCTTTCTGTATACTCCCTGAGAACTCAGCCGTTGTGGATGACGGCCACCGTGATATTGTCGGAGCCCCCGCACTTGACGGCGTACTGGATCAGCTCCCGGGGGAGGCTGTGGCCTTCATGGCCGAACCGCTCCATGTAATTCTCCAGCAGTTCCTCGTCCACATAATTGGAGAGACCGTCGGAGCAGGCCATGGCCAGGTCGCCGGGAGGAAAGTCCCAGGCGGCGTAATCGCAGGCCACCAGCTCGTGGACGCCAAGCACCCGGGTGATGATGTTCCGCTTGGGATGAACCCTTGCTTCCGCGGGGGTGATCTGCCCGAAATTCACCAGGTCCTGCACGTAGGAGTGGTCCATGGTGATCTGGCTGACCGTGTCCCCGTGGCGCAGGTAAGCCCGGCTGTCCCCGATGTGGGCCACATGGAGGGTGCCCTTGGTGGCGATCATCAGCACCACCGTGGTGCCCATCCCCCGAAGCTCCGGCTGCTCCACAGCCTTTCGGAACACCGCGTCGTTGCCCCGGTTGATAGCGTTGATCATCAGGTTCTTCAAGTTGGGTTTGCTCATGTTCTCGTCAAAGCCGGAAAGGATCCGCTCCCGAATGGTCTCCACGGCAATGGCGCTGGCCACGTTTCCCCCGCTGGCGCCTCCCATGCCGTCGCAGACAATGGCCCAGGCGCTGTTGGGGGAAAACAACCCACAGTCGCAGCTGTCCTGGTTGGAGCTGCGCATGGCGCCCACGTCTGTCTCAAAATCAACTCTCATGTCCGGTCCCTCCTTCGACTTTCCTTCTCAGCTGCCCGCAGGAAGCGTCTATGTCTGACCCCAGCGTCCGCCGCACGGTGGCGGTGACGCCCCGCTCTTCCAACAGCGCCACGAAGCGCTTTTGCCGGTCCAGGCCGCTTTTCTTGTAGCCGGTGCCCGTCACATCGTTGACGGGGATCAGATTCACGTGGGCCAGAATGCCCCACAGTCTTCCGGCAAGTTCCCTGGCGCACCAGTCCATATCGTTGACGCCGCTGATCATGGCGTACTCGAAGGAGATGCGCCGGCCTGTCTTGTCGCTGTAATACTTGCAGGCCCGCAAAAGCTCTTCCATGTTCCAACGCCTGTTCACCGGCATGGTCCGGGAACGGATCTCGTCGTTGGGGGCGTGGAGCGAAATGGAAAGGGTCAGCTGCAATTTCCTGTCCGCCAGGTCGTAGATTTTGTCCACCAGCCCACAGGTGGACAGGGAGATGTGCCGCATGCTCACGTTCAGCCCTTCGGGGGAAGTGACCAGCTCCAAGAACCGAAGCACATTCTGGTAATTGTCCAGAGGTTCCCCCATGCCCATGAGCACAATGTGTGAGATGCGCTCTCCCGCGTCCAGAGAGGCCGCAAGCACCTGGGAGAGAATCTCCGAGGCGGCCAGGTCTCTGGAAAACCCGCTTTTCCCGGTGGCGCAAAAGCTGCAATTCATTTTACACCCAACCTGGGTGGAAATGCAAATGGAACTTCCGTGGTGGTAGTGCATCAGCACAGATTCCACGTATTCCCCATCGTGGAGGCGGAACAGGTATTTCACCGTGCCGTCTTTGGAAACCTGCTTGCGCTCCACCTGGGCGGAGTACAGGTCGTATTTCTGGGAAAGTTCTTCCCGAAGCGCCTTGGACAGGTCCGACATCTGGGAGAAGTCCGTGACGCCCCGATGCAGCCACCGGTAAACCTGCTCCGCCCGGTACTTGGGGAGGTCCAGGTCTCCCAGCTCCTGCCGAAGCTCCGAAAGTGTTTTGGACTTGATGTCCCTGGGATTCAAAAAGTCTGTGTTCATAGATCTCCTGTTCTGCGGAAGCGGGCGGCGAAGAAGCCGTCGGAGCCTCCGGCGAAGGGCAATAGAGTCTGGGTGTGGGCAGGTTCTTCCACCAGGCGTTCCACCCCTGGCAGGGAAAAAGGAGCGGGTTCAAACTCCGGATGAGCGTCCAGAAAGCGCTCCGCCACCCGGCCGTTCTCCTGGGGATTCAAAGTGCAGGTGGCGTACACCAGCAGCCCTCCCGGCCGCACCAGGGAAGCGCCGTTTTCCAGGATGCGCAGCTGGAGCTCCGGCAGCTCTTTGACGGAGGCCAGGGGCTTATAGCGGATCTCCGGTTTTCGCCGGATGACCCCGTACCCGGAACAGGGCACGTCGCACAGCACAGCGTCCATGGGAGGAAGGCCCTCGTAGGCCTTCTCACCGTCCCGCTGTTCCGCCTGGACGCAGGCAAGCCCCAGCCGCTCCCCGCCCTGACGGATCAATCCCACCCGGCCTTTGTACAAATCGAAGGAATACACTCTGCCGGTATCTTCCATGATTTCCGCCAGGGTAAACGTCTTCCCGCCCGGGGCCGCGCAGCAGTCGCAGAGGGTCTGCCCGGGCCGGGCCTCCAGCAGGGTACAGGCCAGCTGGGCGGAAAGGTCCTGCACATGGAACAGGCCCTCCTGAAATTCCGGCAGGGCGGCCGGGGAGCCATCCCCCTCCAGCACTGCAGCACCCTGGGGAAACGGCAGCGGCGTCAAGGAAAAACCCTTTTCAGCCAGCAGGCCTGCCAGCGCCTCCACAGTGGTCTTCACCGTGTTCACCCGAACGTACATCCGCGGCCTCTGCTGGAAGACCTCCAGCAGCCGGCCTGTCAGGTGGGGGCCGTAGGAGCCGCGCCAAAGGCGGATCAGCTCCTGGGGAATGGAATACCGCAGGCTCAGGGCTCTAAGGCTCTCCCCCTGGGGCAGGGCCAGGGTCTCCTTGCTGCGGCTCAGGTTTCGCAGCACCCCGTTGACCAGCCCAGCATAGGTCCCCCTCTTGTAGGCCTTGGCTTCCTCCACCGCCTGGTTCACCGCCGCGGAATCCGGCACCCTGTCCAGGTACAGAATCTGGTAGGCGGCGCACCGCAGCAGCATCCAGATGACGGGGTCCACCTTTTTTCCCGGGTCTTTCAAACAGCCCCGGAGATAAAAATCAAGAGGCAGCCGTTTTTCCAGCACCCCGTAGAAAATGGCGGAAGCAAGCCCTCCGTCCCGCAGGTCCAGCCCGGCGGCGCGAAGCGCTTTGTCGATGACGATATTGGAATATCCCTCGTTTTCCTCCATTTGCAGCAAAGCCTGCAATGCGGTGTGTCTGGCGGTTGCCTTCATAGTTTCTTCCTATCCGTTGTTAAATTTCAGTGGTAAAACAGGCGCCTTCCTGCAGCGGGTGGCCCAGCAGGTAGCTTTTGCCATCCATGCGCTTGCCGTTCTCCGTCTGGATTTCCACCAGCTCCAGAGCGCCTTCCCCGCAGTAGACCAGCAGCCTGCCATCCTGGGTGAAAGCCTTCCCCGGCTGGCCAGACCCCTCCCGCACCCGGGAGGCATGGAGCTTCAATTTCCTGCCCTCCAGGTAGGAGTAGGCAGAAGGCCAGGGGTTCAGCCCCCGGATCAGGTCGTGGAGCTCTTGGGCGGGTTTGGTCCAGTCCAGGACGGACAGCTCCTTGGAGAGCATGGGAGCGTGGGTGGCTTCCTCCTCCTTCTGGGGAGTGGGCTTCAGAGTGCCCTCCTCCAGCTGGCTCAGCGTATCCAGCAGCAGTTGGGCACCCAGGTCCTTAAGCCTGTCAAACAGCTCGCCGGCGGTCTCTTCCTCCCCCACAGGGGTCTCCGCCTTCAGCAGCATGTCGCCGGTATCCACACCCTCTCCCAGGAACATGGTGGTGACTCCCCCGGTTTTCTCCCCGTGGATCACCGTCCACTGGATGGGAGCCGCTCCCCGGTACTTGGGGAGCAGGGAACCGTGAACGTTAATGCAGCCCAGAGGGGCCATGTCCAGCACAGCCTTGGGAAGGATTTTCCCATAGGCCACCACAATAAAGGCATCGGCGTTCCAGGACCGAAGCTCCTGCTGGACTTCCTCGTTCCGCAGGGTGACCGGCTGGAGCACAGGAAGTCCATGATGCAAGGCAAGTTCCTTTACAGGGGAGGCCTGGAGCTTGTGGCCCCGGCCCTTGGGCTTGTCGGGCTGGGTGTACACAGCGCAGACCTCATATCCCGCTTCCAGCAGCTTTTCCAGGGAGGGCACCGCAAAGTCCGGCGTGCCCATAAAAATTACGCGCATAGCAGTTTCCTCATTCCTCTTCGATGATCCCCTTCTCCAGCTCCTCCTGGGTCAGCATCCGGCTGACGTGAGCGGTGAACAGAATTCCGTGAAGGTGGTCGATCTCGTGGCAGAACGCCCGGGCGCACAGGGCTTCCCCGGTTTTCTCAAACCAGTTGCCGTTGCGGTCCTGGGCGCGCACGGTGACCTTCATGGGCCGTTTCACAAGACCGTACTCTCCGGGATAGGACAGGCAGCCTTCCGCCCCGTTCTGCTCCCCTTCGGTGGCGATGATCTCCGGGTTCACCAGCTCAATGGGGCCGTCTCCCACGTCCACCACGCACACCTGGCGCAGAATCCCCACCTGGGGAGCAGCCAGCCCGGCGCCGTTGGCGTCCGCCAGGGTGGCCTTCATATCGTCCAAAAGCTGGTGGAGCTTCTTGTCGAAGTTCTCCACCTTCCGGCACTCTTTTTCCAGAACGCTGTCTCCGAATTTCACGATCTTCCGAATTGCCATGTTTTCCATTCCTCTCTTTCACAAAATCCAATAGGGATTGGGGTCCGCGTAGGCAGTCACCTGCTGAAATTCCCGCAGGGACGCGAATTGTATCAGCAGCCGGGAGATCATCTCCTGCAAACGGGAGGTGCTCCGGCACTTGATCAGCAGCTTGTACCGGTACTTGTTGCTCACCTTGGCCACCGCCGCCGGGGAGGGCCGCAGCACCCGCAGAGGCAGGTCCCCGTATTCCTCCCGGGCCATCTGGCTGAGGAGCCGCAGGAAGGTTTCCGCCCCCTGTTTCACCAGGGATTCCTTCTCCCCCACAAACCCCATAACCAGAATGTCCACAAAAGGCGGGTAGAGCATGGCCTGCCGGAAGGCGATCTCCTGGCGGTAAAACCCGAAATAGTCCTGGGCGGCGGCCAGGTGCAGCACCGGGTTTTCCGGCGCGTATGTCTGGATCATGGCCCGCCCGGGGTATTTCCCCCGCCCTGCCCGGCCCACCACCTGGGTCAGCAGGTCGAAGGTGCTCTCGTTGCTGCGGAAATCGTCGCTGTACAGAGACTGGTCCGCGGAGAGCACTCCCACCAGGGTAACCTTCTCAAAGTCCAGACCCTTTGCCACCATCTGCGTTCCCACCATAATGTGGTACTCGCCCCGGGCGAACTGGTCCAGTTTTTTCTCCAGGGAAAACTTGGCCGCCACGGAGTCGGTGTCCACCCGCAGCACCCTGGCCTGGGGCAGCAGCTGCTGGAGCTGTTCCTCCGCCTTCTGGGTACCCGTCCCCCGGAACGTCACCGCGTCGCTGCCACAGGAGGGGCAGTGGCGGGAATAGGGCACGGAGTAGCCGCAGTAGTGGCACATCAGCCGGCCGTTGGCGCTGTGATACGTGAGAGAAATGCTGCAATGGGGGCAGCTCACCACCTGGTGGCAGGTCTGGCAGGAGGCAAAGGTGTGGTAGCCCCGGCGGTTCAGCAGCAGAATGGACTGCCTGCCCGCCTGGAAGTTTTCCTCCAAGGCACGGGCCAGGGTGGGGCCGATGGCCGTTTCCCCGAAGGGAGCGTCCTGGTTCATGTCCACCAGCTCCACCTGAGGCAGGGCGGCTTCTCCAAAACGGTCCCCCAGCTTGTGAAACCCAATGCGTTTTTCCTGGGCCAGCCGGCAGGTCTCCACCGAAGGCGTGGCCGAGGAAAACAGGCAGAAGGCTCCCGTCTGCCGGCACCGGAACCGGGCCACCTCCCGGGCGTCGTACCGAGGGCTGGATTCCGACTTGTACGTGTGCTCCTGTTCCTCATCTATGACAATGAGGCCCAGGTCCCTCACAGGCGCGAACACCGCAGAACGTGTCCCCACCACAATGGAGGCCTCCCCCCGGCGCACCCGTTTCCACTCGTCCAGACGCTCTCCCAGGGAGAGGCCGCTGTGGAACAAGGCAATGCCATCCCCGAACCACCGCTGGAACTGGCGGATGGTCTGGGCGGTCAGGGAAATCTCCGGCACCATGACGATGACCCCTTTCCCCTGCTCCAGCACACGCTGGATCAGCTTGAGGAACACAGAGGTCTTTCCGCTGCCGGTAACGCCGTAAAGCAGCGCGCTGCGGGGGCCCTCCGGGTCCTGACACTGGTCCCAAAGGCGTTCCAGCGCCAGTTCCTGGGTGGGAGAAAGCACCAGCTCCTCCCCCGCCGGGCTGTCCTGTGGCGGCAAAAGGTCCGGGCGGCGGTACACCTCGTATTCAAAGGCTTCCGCCGCCCCCTTTCCCACCAGCGCCCGCACCACCGAAGAGGACGCCCCCGTAAAGTAGCAAAGCTCCCGCTCGGAGGCTTCCCCCGCGTCCAGCAGCGTCTGGTACACATCCCTCTGCCGGGGGGTCAGGCTGCCGGAAAAATCCGGGATGGGGCGCACCATTTTGGAGGTGGCGTCCTTTACCCGGCTCATGGCAGTATTCACCTTCCGGACAATCCCCTGCTCCAGAAGCTGTTGGAACTCCCGGCTGGATTCCGCAAGGCCCGTCTCCTGGGCCAGCTTTTCCGGAGAAAGGGATTTCCCCGCGCTCCGCAGCAGGAGGATTCCCCGCCACTGGCTGTTGGTGTAGTTTTCCCGGTCGAAGTCCTTGAAGTCGCTGCTGAGCACGTAGCTGTCCCGCAGCTTCAAGTGATACCCTGTGGGGATCATCAGCTTGGCCGCTTCGAACAGGGTGCAGTAGTACCGGTCCTTCATCCACCGGGCCAGGTCCAGCATATCCCGGGACAGAGCGGTCTCCCGGTCCAGAACGCTGTCCACGTCTTTCGGACGCTCCCCTCCTTCCCGGGAAAGGGCGAACACCAGCCCCACCCGGCGGCGGTTTCCCGCCCCGAAGGGAACGCTGACCCGCACCCCGGGAACCACCTGTTCTCTCAGGGCGGATGGGACCCGATAGGTGAACAGCTTGTCAAAATGGTAGATGGTGTTCTCCACCGCTACCTGGGCATAGAGCTCCTCATTCATTCTCTGCCGGGACAGGCTCCGTGTCGGGCTCCAGAATGAGATACTTCCCCTGGACAAAGTCCTGCACAGCCATGTCCACAGGCTTATCCACCAGGATAGCGCCCTCGTCCTCGGCCTTCTGGGCGATCTGGCGGGCCCGCTTGGCCACAGCGATCACCAGGGAATAGGTACTCTTGTGAGGCACAGTGATGATATTTTCAGACGGTTTCAGCATTTTCCAGCACCCTTTCAATGGAATTGACATTGCGGGAGAACTTCCGTTTCTCCGCTTGAATAATGGCCTGCAGGTCGCTCACCGCATCCTCCAGGCGGTCGTTATACACCACATAATCGTACTCTTTGGCGTGGGGAATTTCCTCCCGGGCGGTGGCCAGCCGTTTCTGGATGGTCTCCTCGTCCTCGGTGCCCCGGCCCCGCAGGCGCTTCTCCAGCACCTTCATGGAGGGAGGCAGGATGAAGATGGACACGCACTCGGGCATCAGTTTTTTCACCTGAGCGCCGCCCTTCACCTCGATCTCCAATACCACGTCGTTGCCCTGGTTCATCCAGTTCTCCACCGGCTCCCGGGGCGTGCCGTAGTAGTTGCCCACATACTCCGCGTGTTCCAGCATTTTTCCTTCCCGGATGAGCGTTTCAAACTCCTCCCGGCTCAGGAAATAATACTGCTTTCCGTGTTCCTCCCCCGGTCTGGGGTCCCGGGTGGTGGCGGAAACAGAAAGCCGCAGATTCTGGTTCTGGGCGAAAAGCTCCTTCAAAATGGTGCCCTTGCCGCCTCCGGAAGGCGCCGAGATCACCAGCAGTAAACCCTTATCCATGTTTTTCCTCCTCTTCCGGCGCGGGCTCCTCTTTCCCGTTGAAGCGCCCTGCCACGGTCTCCGGCAGAATGGCCGAAAGCACCACGTTGTCGCTATCCATGATGATGACCGCCTTGGTCCTGCGGCCAAAGGTGGCGTCGATGAGGACACCCCGCTCCTTGGCCTCCTGGACCATCCGCTTGATGGGAGCGGATTCCGGACTCACCACCGCCACAACCTTGTCTGCGGAGACAAGGTTACCAAAGCCGATATTCACTAGTTTCACAAAATACGCTCCTTTCCGGGATCACTCCACATTCTGGACCTGCTCCCGGATCTTCTCGATGAGAGCCTTGATATCCACCACCAGGTAGGCGATCTTGGAGTTGACGGACTTGGAGCCGATGGTGTTGGCCTCCCGGTTCATCTCCTGGACCAGGAAGTCGATCTTCCTGCCCACAGGGCCCTGGGAGTCCACCAGCTTCTGCAGCTGTTGGAAGTGGCTGCGCAGCCGGACGGTCTCCTCGTCCACCGCCACCTTGTCCGCGAAGATGGCCACTTCGGTGAGGACCCGCTGCTCGTCCAGATGGTTGTCCCCCAGCAGTTCCTCGATCTTGGCCCGCAGACGCTCCCGGTAATTTTCCACAGTCTCCGGCGTCACCTGCTCCACCTGTTCCACCAGGGTGAGAATCTCCCCCGCCTTTTCCAGAATGTCCGCCTTCAGCCGCTCGCCTTCCGCCTCCCGCATTTTCAGGAAGGACTCAATGGCGATGTCCGCCACCTGCCGCACAGCCTCCCACACGGCGTCCTCGTTTTCGGGGGCCTTGTGGACGGAAAACACGTCGGAATACTTGGAGAGCAGGGCCAGAGACACATCATCGGGAAGCTGGTAGCGCTCTTTCAGCTCCCGCAGCGCCTCCACGTAGGCGGACGCCAGGGAGTGGTTCACCAGCACCTGCACGTCGGTCTCCTCCAACGTCTCGATCTGGAGGAACACGTCCACCTTGCCCCGGGAGATCTTTTCCTGGACATAGGCTTTCAGCTTGTCCTCCAAAAACAGGTAGCCCCGGGTAATCCGGGAATTAAACTCGAAAAATTTGTGATTGACCGATTTGATCTCGAAAAGAATGCGGCGGCCGCCAATGGTGGCCTCGCCCCGGCCGTAGCCCGTCATGCTTCGGAGCATTTTCATCCTCCTGTTCTGTAAAAACCATGGGATCGGCAACGATCCACTATCAAATTATTTTACCATTCCCCTCCGGTCAATGCAACCAATTTCACCTGATTTCACAGATTCTTAAGAATCTGTTTGCCGCCCCTCTCACATGTTGCCCTGCTGGTAGTGGACAATGGTGCTCATAGGCGTAAAGGCGTGGGTCTCGTCCACGTCAAAGCCGCGCAGGCGGAAAAAGTCGAAAAAGTCCGGAAACTCGGTGACAATCTCCTCGGCCCCATGGTCCTCCCCGTAGGAGGCGGCGGAGCGCATCAGCGTGTCCAGAATAAACAGAGTCTCCCCCTGAGGCTTTTCCGTAAAGTCATACCCCTTCACATTAAGCTTTACCAGGTGCAGCGTCCCTTCCCGCAGGTCCACGGCCACCCAGCCCACCGGCTGGCCTGCGTCCTTCATCACAAGGACCCGGCCCTCAACGCCGGCGGCGTCCAGCAGGTTTCGCTCCTCTTCCCGGTTCTCCATTGCCTTCACTTGGATCACGGCTGCCCTCTCCTTTCTTTATCTCCGCGGACAGCGCCCGCAGCTCTTCTTTGGTCAGTTCCCTGTACTTCCCCTGAGGCAGCATGCCCAGCCTCACCGGGCCCACTGCCACACGTTTCAGCCGGGCCACTTCCAGGCCCAGCGCCTCGCACATTTTGCGGATCTCCCGATTGCGCCCTTCGTACAGGACAATCTCCAGGACCACCCTTCCCAGCTCCTGCTGGAGCACCCGCACCTTGGCAGGCGCCGTCCGCCTGCCCTCGATGACAATGCCGGTGGCGATCTGGTTCAGCTGGTCGTCGGTGACGGCAGGACGCACGGTCACCCGGTAGGTTTTGGCAATGTGCTTTTTGGGATGGGCAATCTGGTTGGCGAACTCCCCGTCGTTGGTCAGCAGGAGAAGCCCCTCGGAATCCTTGTCCAACCGGCCCACCGGATACACCCGGGTGCCCACGTCCTCCATCAGCTGGGCCACGCATTTCCGGCCCCGCTCGTCGTGGAGGGTGGTGACGAACCCCCGGGGCTTGTACAGGACAAAGTACAGCTTCTCCTTGGCCATCTCCACCGGCTCGCCGTCCAGGGCGATCTTATCCCGGCCGGGCACGGCGCTGTCACCCAAATGGGCCACTTTGCCGTTCACCGTCACCCGCCCAGCAGCGATCAGCTCCTCGGCCTTTCGCCGGGAAGCCGCGCCGCTGGCGGCTAAAATCTTTTGAAGCCTGCTCTTTTCAGGCAATAGTCTCACTCCTTTATCAGTTCCATGGGACAGGGAGCCAGGTGTTCTCCTCTCCCGGAGAGAGGGCGTTCTCCCCTGCAACCAGGGGCGCGCTTCCCAACAGGGTCCCGCCCCAGTACCAGCGGATTTCCCCCACCGGCTGGCCGGAGCTCACCGGCGCGTAGAGAAACGCAGGGCCGTACAGCTTCCGGGTGATCTCCCCGGCAGCTTCCGCCGGCAGGGAGACCGTGCCTCCGTCCTGTCCGTAAAAGCAGAGGGTCTCTTTTTCAGAGCCCACCACAGGGGCCTTCCCCTGCACGTCTCCCCCTGCCAGGGTGACGGTTTTCATTTGGGAAAAGCCGTAATCCAGCAGCCGGGCATGGTCGTTCCAGTCGTCCGGGGCGTTGAGGGTCACCGCGATGAGCAGTGCACCATCCCGTTCCGCCGCGGATACCAGGCACCGCCCGGCCTCTTTGGTGTACCCTGTCTTGACGCCCACACAGCCCTCGTACTGGGTCAGCAGCTTGTTGTGGTTGGTGTAAACCACTTCCTTCTCGGGCTCCGCAAAGGACACCCGCCGGGTGCTGCTGGAGCAAAGCTCTCGAAACCCCTGGTTTTCCAGGGCCTCCCGTGCCAGGAGAGCCATGTCGTATGCGGTGGAACAGTGCTTCAAGCCGTCAGCGCTTTCGCCGTCCAGCCCAGAGGGCGTGACAAAATGGGTGTCCTCCATGCCCAGTTCCAGGGCACGGCGGTTCATCCTCCGGGCAAACTCCTCCTGGGAGCCCGCCAGATAGAGGGCCGCCGCGTTGGCCGCGTCGTTGCCGGAGGCCAGCAGCATGCCTGCCGCAAGGCCGGACAGAGAGATCCGATCCCCGGCAAGCAGCCCCATGGAAGAGCCCTCCACCGCCACCACCTCCGGTGTGATCTCCACCTCCGGGTCTCCCTTCCGCTCCGCCTCTTCCAGGGTGAGCAGCGCCGTCATGATCTTGGTGGTGCTGGCCATGGGCAGCTGTTCCCGGCTGTCCTTCTCATAGAGGACCGTCCCCGTATCCGCCGCCAGAAGAACAGCGCTCCGCCCGGAGATCTCCGGAACCGCCTCCGCAGCCTGAAGGGGGGAAACCGTCGCCAACAGGACTCCGCAGAGACACAGCGCCGTCCAACGTCTGAAAAGCTGTTTCAACACAAATCACCCGCCTCGCAAAAACCTATGCGGGCGGGCGAAACGCTATGCGTCAAACACTGGGCTGGGCAGGGGCGTTCTCCAGAGCGTCCTCCTTTTTGGGGGCCTCCTCCTTCTGGAACAGCGCGGTGATCTTGTCCACCACATCCGGCACCTTCTCCAAAGCCCTGTCCACAGAGCTGAGGTAGGGCTCGATTTGCAGCACGCGCACATGGCCCTCGTGAATGGTGAGAAACGCAATGGGGCTGATGGTGATCCCGGCGCCGCTGCCTCCGGCAAAAAGCCCGGAGGAGGGCTGCGCCTTGGAGGGCAGGTCGGAGCCGCCGGAGGCAAAGCCGTAGCTCACCCGGGAAACGGGGATCACAGTGGTGCCGTCCGGGGTGGTGACGGGGCTGCCGATAACCGTGTTCACATCCACCATCTGCTTGATCTTGTCCATGGTCACGCCCAGCAAATTGTTCACTTGATTGTCGCTCATTTCGATTCACCCTGCTTTCGCGTCTGCGAAATCCTTTCTCTCTGGTTTCCAGCGGCCTGGAGCTTTCTAAAAAAGGGAAGCGCTCTATAAAGTAGTATAAGCCCTTCCTTGAGCAAAAACAACATCCCAATGGAGGCCGACCCAAAAAATTCCGCCCGGTGGTCCCGGCTGTTGTAGTCCAAGTCCACCGTCACGGATTTTTTCCGGCAGGGCAGCGCTCCAAACACCAGCCCGCAGGCTGTGTAGACCACGCCGCACACCTGGCCGTACAAAACAGCCCCCTGGGCTGCGTCCTCTTTTCCTCCCACCTGCACATACAGGTCAAAGCGCTTCAGCTTTACATGCTTCAAAAGCTTCCGGGAGGCGTTTTTCACCTCCCGGGCCAGGTCCTGAAGGGACTGCAAAAACCCCTTCACACCCTCCCGGCGGAGCATGGCTTTCAATTTTTTCCCAAGACCCGCTTCCGCCGGTTTCCCCCCTGGCGCCGCCTCCTTCACAGGCTCCGGCGGCGGTTCTTCCGTCAGGGGAAAGGAGAGAAACAGGTACTTGACCGTTGCGGAAAACTCTTCCCGGAAGCGGACCTCCAGCCGGACTGGCGCCCACAACAGGGCCGCCGCCAGCAACAGGACGCTTCCC
>CALWCD010000044.1 GCA_944376265.1 uncultured Clostridia bacterium
ACCCCTTCCAGGGGTCAGCAAGTACTGACCCCTCTGGGGTCTGAGCAAACCACTAGTTTACTAGTGGTTTTGATTTGTTTCGATTTTTCCAGGCCGGGATGCGGCAGGCGTCACTTGGCTGGGTGGCGGGCGGAGGCCCTGTCCTCCGGGAAGGGGATGACATTCTCCCAGGTGCGCTGCTCCGGCGCGGACCGGCAAAGGAAAGCGCGGACCACCAACGTCACCAGCAGGCCCCCGGCAAAACCGGCGAAATCCAGCCACACGTCCGAAAGCCCTGCCCCCTGGCCGAACAAGAGCTGAAGGGTTTCGTCAATGGCGGCCGTGAGGAACCCGGCAAACAGCAGGTGGAGTACCGGGTGGAGCTTCGCCTTTCGCAGGGCGATGACCCAGCCCCCGGAAAGGCCGCCCAAACAGGCGAACTCTGCCAGCTGGCCTCCCACCCGAAGGATTGTGTCCAGCCAACCTCCGCCGCCTGGGGCCTCCGGGGGAAGGGAGGGCGTGCCTCCTTCGTTTACCAGGGAGTTTCCCCAGATAAAGCACAGGTTGTACAGCAGCAGCGCCGTCAAAAGAGTCACCGCGGTCTTTCGTTTTCTGGTCAAAGCGTTTCCTTCTCTCTGGGTATGATGCCCCACTATATCACACCCAATGGCAAAAGAAGGAAGAAATACCTGAACCGACAGCTTCTATCGGAAGGCGGCCGCCAAGGTCCGGCTCCCCTAAAAAGCGGCTCTTTTTTATGCTCCTGGTTACCCGCACTTCCGTTGGACACGGGCCAAGAATTTGTCCCCCAAAAAGTTTTTTTCAGCGGTGATTCCCCTGTGGCATCTCTGGGAGAAGGGGGCAAAAACAAGTTGAAACCATTCAAGTTTTTGGGTCCAAAGTAGTGCCTCCATACCGGTAGGTGACAGGGAGAAGGGTTAAACTGGGTACCGCGGAACGGTCTTTTTCCAGAATGCTCTCCACGCATTTTTCCGCCAGCTGGCGAATGGGCTGACAGACGGAGGAAATAACCGGGTCCTCCGCGTGGCCGAATTTGCCGATCCCGTCAAACCCGATGATTTGAACGTCCTCCGGCACCCGATAGCCTTCCTGCTGCAAGATCCTCATGAAATGATAGCCGTGGAAGTCCGTATGGGCAAAGACGCCGTCGAAGGTGAGCTTTCCGTTTGGCAGCTTGTGGTCTTCAATGAATTTCTTCAGCAGCCCCTTGTACTCACCGCAGTCCACCATATCCAAATAGTCCGGTTCCAAGCCATACTTTTCACAGGCATACAGATACCCGTCCCGCCTCTTGTCGGATTCACCGGGGAAGATGGAGTGAAAACGGATGTAAACGGGGTGCTTGCATCCGAATTCCAACAGCTTTTCAATGGCAAGGCAGGCGCCGGAAAAGTTGTCCGAGCCCACCCTGGCAATGTTTCTGTTTTCAAAGAACCGGTCAAATACCACCATGGGGATATTTTCGGAGATGTAGGCGCCTATATCCGAATACGTGAGGGCAATGACGCCGTTTACCTTGTTCTGATTGGCCAAGTTCAGATGGGACAGTTCGTTGGAGATCTGTTCGTGAGAGCAGCACAGCAGCAGCTTCAACCCTCTGGCGTAAACGGCTTCGGCCACGTAATTGGTGAATGCGCCGTAAAATGGATTCAAAGTGTCCGGGATTATCAGGGCGATCATGTCGCTTTTGGATTTGCGAAACCCTTGGGCGCAGGCGTTTACCTCGTAATGAAGCTCCTCAATGGCCTTTTCCACTTTCTGGCGTGATGCCGCGCGTACGGGCACGCCATTGATCACGTTGGAGACGGTACCCAAGGACACGTCTGCAGCTTTGGCAACGTCTTTCATAGTGGGCGGTTTTATGGTGCTCATGAACAATGAGACTCCTTTTTTGGGAAGTAATTTATTCAATATTATACCTGAAATGCCATATCACTGCAACAGTCAATCAGAAAAGCAAACGTTCACTATATGAAACATTTTAATTGGATTTTCTGGTAGAAACAAGGGGATAATGCAAGGAAATATTCAATAAAATAAAACAATAAAAATTTTTTTTGACTCTATTGATAAATATTAAAAGTGTAGTATTATAGCAAACATGAAATATTTCACGTTTTATGGATCCGCCACTTTAGAACAAGGAGGAATCTAGCGTGAGTAGAGGTAGAACTGTGATGGCCAGCGGGCCATCCAATCGCAAGCTCTGGAAACGTGTGGCCAGCCACTGGGAGTTTTATTTGCTGCTGCTTCCCGCTGTGGTAATCACGATTATTTTTAAGTACATTCCCATCTATGGAGTACAGATCGCGTTTCGGGACTACAATGCGGTGCAGGGCTTTTTCGGAAGCCCCTGGGTAGGCCTGGACTGGTTTGAGCGTTTTTCAACAATTACAACAGCTTCCGGATGATTCGGAATACGGTGTTGCTAAGCTTGTTCAGCATTTTGTGGACTTTCCCCATCCCCATCATTCTCTCGCTGTTGATCAATCAGGTGCGGTCAAAGAAATTTCAAAGGGTCACCCAGACGATCATCTACGCCCCTCACTTTATCTCTGTCATGGTGCTCTGCGGCATGATCCGCATTTTCGTCTCTCCCTACGGCGGCCTTATCAATATCATTGCTCAGGCGCTGGGTGCGCCCCAGGCAATCAATTTCATCGATGAGGCTTCGGCGTTCCGAACAATCTACATCTCTTCCAGTATTTGGCAGGACGCCGGCTGGGGAACCATCATCTACCTGGCCACTCTTTCCAGCGTGGATGTTTCCCTCCACGAAGCCGCAAAGGTGGATGGAGCCAATACGTTCCAGAGAATTCTCAACATTGACGTTCCCGCCTTGGTTCCCATTATCGTGATCCAGCTGATCATGTCTTTTGGCAACCTGATGAGCGTGGGCTTTGAAAAGGCACTGCTGCTTCAGACCCCCTTGAACAAAGAAACTTCGGAAATAATCGCTACATATGTGTATGAACAAGGTATGCTGAAGGCCATGTACAGCTTCTCCACGGCGGTGGATTTATTCAACAGTGTGGTGAATATTCTGCTCCTTACCGTGGTGAACGCTGTCTGCAAAAAGCTTTCCAATGTGAGCTTTATCTGAGGGGAGGGTGACATGATGAGCGCAAAAATGGAACTGGGTCCGTCTGAGAAAAGACGGAAAAAGACAATCTCTTCCGACCGTGTCTTCGATGTATGTAACTATGCGTTTCTGCTGGTGGTAATCGTGCTGGTGGCGTATCCCCTGTACTACGTTTTGGTGGCGTCCATTTCCAATCCCTACCAGGTGTACGCTGGTCAAACACTTCTGTTTCCTTCGGAGATAACATTTGAGGGGTACAAGCGCGTGTTCCGTGAATCCTCCATTGCCACGGGATATCTCAACAGCGTGTACTACACACTGCTGGGAACGGTGGTCACCACTTCCTTGGTAATCACCACCGGCTATGTTATGAGCAAGAAAACACTGCCTTTCCGAACGGGAATCATGATGTTTTTTGTGGTGACCATGTACTTCAGCGGCGGTCTCATTCCCACCTACCTGGTGGCTTCCAATTTGGGGCTGCTGAACAATGTCTGGGCCCTGATCCTCTCAGGGGGCGTTTCCGTATACAACGTGATTGTCACCCGCACATTTTTTGAGACAAGCATTCCGGGAGAGATTTACGAGGCGGCTTCCATTGACGGGTGCAGTCATCTGGGCACCTATTTCAAAATTGCCCTTCCCCTGGCGAAGCCGATTATAGCCGTTATTGTGATCTTTACCATGGTGGGATATTGGAACGACTGATTCCAAGCGCTGCTTTACATGCAGGAAAAGGCCAAGTATCCTCTCTAGCTTGCCTTGCGGCAGATCCTGATTCAAAGCGAGACCACCGCCGCCATGATGGGAAACATGGACGGCGGCTATGCAGAGGCAAATAAAATCACCGAGCTGATCAAGTTTGCATCCATTGTGGTGGGTTCTGTGCCCAGATCCGGGTGTTAAAAGACAAGTACAGTGTGGAGGTATTTCTCAATGGAGGCCGCAAAGTGATGACTTCCCTGCTGTACGGTCCCGAGAACGCTCAGGGCATCCAGTTCCGGGGAGACGGACCTTTCTTGGTGGAATTCCACCCCATAGAGGAGACAATCAACGAGGGACTCCTTCTGTGACAGCACAGAGGGAAAATGGTTTTTTACAAAAGCTCTTTCGTTGTCCGGCACAGGAAGCATGTGCAATTTGAATTCGAGGAGGATAAAAACATGTTGGACGTAACGGCAATTGGGGAACTGCTGATTGACTTTACCAATCGATCCGCAGATGAAAACGGGTTCCCCATATTTTCGGCCAACCCGGGGGGCGCTCCGGGAAATTTGCTGGCAGCCCTCAGCGCCTATGGCTGTTCCACCGCGTTCTTGGGAAAAGTAGGCGACGACTCCTTTGGCGATTTGTTGGTGAGCACGCTGAAAAAGGCGGGAGTGGAAACAAGAGGGATTGTCAGAGACCCTTCGGTTTTTACAACGTTAGCATTTGTGACCATTGATTCTTCCGGAAACCGCAGCTTTGCTTTTTCCAGAAAACCTGGGGCGGACACCCAGCTTTCCTTTGAGGAGCTGGATCTGTTGCTCATTGAGGAATGCCGTATTTTCCATTTCGGAACGCTCAGCCTGACAGACGACCCCGTGCGCACTGCCACCCGGCGGGCGGTGGCGCTGGCAAAGGAACGGGGAAAAACCATCAGCTTTGACCCCAACCTGCGCAAACCCTTGTGGAAAGACCTTGAGGAGGCCAGAAGGCAGATGCTCTGGGGATTGGCTCAGGCAGACGTTGTGAAGATCAGCGATGAGGAAGTGGACTTCCTGTGGGGCTGCTCTCCTGAAAAGGCAGCGAAAACTTTGCGGGAAGATCTGGGGGTAAAGACCGCCTTCATCACTCTGGGAGCGAAGGGGTGCTATTTCAGCGCCGGGGATTACTGGGGCGCCGTCTCGGTGCCCTTGGGGATTCATCCCGTCGATACCACAGGCGCGGGAGACATTTTTACCGGTGCGGTTCTAAGCCGGCTGCTGGCGTCGGGAAAGCCCTTCGATCAGCTGGAGGAACGGGAGGTTCGAGAGGCGGCAGCATTCGCATGCTGTGCCGCAAGCGCGTCCACCCAGCATTTCGGCGGGATTCCCAGTGTGCAGCCCATGGAAAAAGTCTGCGCCCTTATGAGGGCCAATGCCTGAAGGGGAACGCGGTCCCACGGAATGAACGAAGCGGATTTAGGACGATTTCAAAACACGCAATTCTGGATTTGGCTTTCCGCGGCCGCAAATGGGAGGCAGCTGTTTCACGGCTGCCTTCTGTAGGCGCCAGGGCTTGTGTGGACCCTGGATTTGAACATGCGGGAAAAATAGAACTCATTTGGAAACCCGCAAAGCAGAGCGATTTCTGACAAGCATTTATTGGTGGAGATCAGCAGTCCCCGGGCTTTTTCCAAACGCATTTCAATCAAGTCGTCATTGGGGCCGCGTCCAAACCGTTTTTTGTAAAGGACGGAGAATCTGCTGTTGCTCAGTCCGGCTCTCTGGGCCATTTTTGTGACGTTCCAGGGACTGTCCAGATGCTCCTTTACATAGCTTCGCAGCAGCAGAAGGCTTTGACGATGCTGCTTGGGATCACTTTCCTGCAGTTCCCGATAGGCTCTTCCCAGGCAGAGAAACATGGCTTCCACAATATTGCTGCACTTCTGTTCCCAGAATGGGTAGAGGGTATTTCTTTCATGGATCAGTTTCCACAGATAGGGCCTTAACAGAAAAGGGTCCCCTGTGTGGATCAGCTCGTTTGTGGGCAGCGAAAGCGACTGCACAAGCTGGTCTAAACTGTCTGAAGTCACATGGACCCAGTCGTTGACAAACCCTGTTTCTGCATGTTCCGGAGCGAAGTGGTGCTCCAAAAACGAAGGTGTTTTGATAAAACAGTCTCCTGGTTTTGCAAGCTCCGTCCCCTTCTTTGTGAATACCATGCATTCCGTGGAAAAACACATGACGACCCACAGATGGGGAAGGCCCGGCCGATGGACCACATGGTCCAGCTCGTGGTGAGTATCTACGTCCAGGTGTTCGATGTAATGCACTGTAGGACACCTCTCAAAAAAAGAATAAGACAAGTCTCCGGCATGGTTCTCTTCCCCGGGGAGAGGGGGAGAGACGCTCGGCTGTGGCAACGATGTATGGCGTTTCTGTAAATTATACAGGAGCGCCATAGGTTTTTCAAGGAGTTTCCTCAAGAAGAAAAAGAAGCAGAAATAAAACAATTGTATAAAAACAAATACAAAAAGAGATTGTCTGGGGCGGGTGGTATCTGCTACAGCCATGTAATCGGCTGGGATCTCTACGAGAGCCGGCGCAAACTGGCCTTGACCCTGGGCGCGGACCAGGTGTACGATCCGGCCGCTCTCTCCCCGGAGGTCCTGGAACAAATGACCCCGGCGGACGTGAGCGTTGTGATGATGGGGGATGACCTTCTCCCTGGAGAGCCCACCGTCACCCAGCTGATGAGGGCCACCAGAAAAGGAGGCCTTCTTGTCTCCTACGGACATCCGGAACAGGGCAGAAGATTCAGCCCCTACGTGTTCCAGTCCCGAGATCTCACCATGACGGGCCCTGTGAACGACCTTGCGGTCATCCGGGAAAAAGGAAAAGCAGTCCTGGAGCAGGTGGAACAGGGCGGTATCAAGATCCGGCCGCTGATTACGCATATTCGTCCCTTTGAGGAGCTGGGCCAGGCCTTTGAGCAGCTGCTTCAGCATCCTGAAAAACAGATCAAGGTCATCTTCAAATGGTAGGAGGAGTGCAGCATGAAATTGGGAATTTCCGGCCAGGCCCTAGGCGGCGTGAGACCGTTTCGGGACATTGTGAGGATAGGCAAGGCTTTGGAAATCAGGAACTTTGAGATCTGGCCCTGCAACGCGGGCGTTGCCAACGATTACGGGGAAGCCGACCCGGAGGAGATAAAACAGCTCATTCGGGAAGAAGGGGTAAAGGTCGACTGCGTTATCGTGGGCGCTGCCTTCGACGAAGCCTGCTGTCAGACGCCGGAGTAGTATGGCGCTCTTCTGACCCATGCGGTGGAATTTGCCTCAGCCATAGGAGCGGGGTTGGTGAATCACTACTGCTATTGGATCAGCCGGTCTGAGCAGCCGGATTTTGCAAAAATGGAGGCCTATTGGGCCGGTTCCCTCAAGCAGGCGGAGAAGCTGGGAGTCTGCCTGGTGCTGGAAAACGAAGCCCACGACAACACCCGAACGCCTCAAGGAATGCGGAAGATTCTGGAACACTTTGAAAACCCCCATTTTAAAACCAACTATGACGCTGTAAATTACTTCCACGCCAGCTGCGAAGGTTTCCCGGAAGCCTACGAGGTGCTTCGGCCCTATATTGGATATGTGCACCTGAAAAACGGATGCCTCTACCGGGAGGGCGCCGGTCAGCCGGAGGACCATCGGGGCGCCCCCATGTCGGGGCTGCACGCTCCTGTTCCTATCCAGTACACCCCCATTCCCCAGGGGGCTGTGAACATCCCCGGCCTGCTTTCCAGGCTGGAAGCAGATCGGAGTTACGCCGGAACCTGTACGCTGGAGCCCCATACCACACCGGAACACGTGGAAGAGTTCTACCGCATGGAAACAGAGTGGCTTCGGAAATTGGGCTTTTTTGTCAATCGCTAACCAAAAAGGAGAGAGTTTGCCATGTGTGCAGCAGTTGTAGAACAACCACAGAAACTGGTCATCAAAGAAGTGCCCACCCCTGCGGCAGGCCCCAGACAGGTCGTTATCCAGGCCCTGGCCTGCTCTATCTGCAACGCCACCGATAACCATATTCTGGAGGGCATCTTCGACGGGTATCACGACCATTATCCCCAGATCCTGGGACACGAGGTGTGCGGAAAAGTTGTGGAAAAAGGCGAAGCTGTCACGGAACTGGAGCTGGGGGACAGGATCGGCTTGTATACTCCCAACGGCGCTTTTGCCGAGTATGTGCTGGTTGACCTGGATCACCACGGGTACGCCAGGATCCCGGAAGGGATGAGCGATGAGGATGCGTCCATCTGCGAAATGTTCGACGGAGCCTATCGCAGCACCATTGCCTGCGCGGAACTTACTCCCGGAGAACGGGTTTTAATCATCGGCGCAGGTCCTTTGGGGCTCACCGCTGTTGGGGCAGCCGCGGCTCACGGCGCCCAGGTCTGCGCGGTGGATCTTTACCCCAATCGCCTGGACATGGCGTTGGAAATGGGTGCAAAACACGTCTACAACCACAGCCAAATGTCGGCGGATGAGATCATCGAGGCGGTGCGCCGCGATGTGGGAGAGATTGACGTGGCGGTGATGTGCATTGCTTTGGACCGTTCCAAGGAGCTGGATGCCTTCTACATGGCGGTGGAGCTTCTTCGGGAAAACGGCAGAATGACAGGCCTGAACGTAGAGGTCAAGCTGCAGTATCACAACCACCGGATGAACCCATCCCATCTAAACCGGAAAAACATTAAATACCGCCACAACCTGGAGCGCCCCGGCACCCTGGAGGATTTCCGCCGGGGGTATGCCATGGTGGCGGAAGGGACCATTCCCCTGGGGAAAATGATCACCCACCGGGTCACCTTGGATCAGCTTCCCTGGGCACTGGACATGTGCCACAACCATTTGGACGAGTGCATCAAGATCATCGTCTATCCTCAAACCGCGTTGAAAGGGTAAGTGCCTTTCAGCCAATGGACCATGCAGAAAACGGCAGCCCCCTTGTCCGGAATTGTGAACACGGTTCCCGGAGAAGGGGGGTCCTGTTTTTGCAGGTGCTGGGGCAAATCCTCTTGACAATTTGGCTCTACTGTGTTAGAGTAAAGCTGGGAACTCTAACGCATTAGAGAAAGGGGCGGCTGTTATGGACACACCCAAGGTATTTGAAAGCGAGTATCGTTTCTGCCTGATCTTGTGGGAGCACGAGCCCATCAAGAGCAGCGAGCTGGTGAAGCTCTGCAAGGAGCAGCTGGGCTGGAAGCCCACCACCACCTACACGGTCATCAAACGGCTGTCGGAGCGGGGCGTGGTCCAGAACGACCACACCGTGGTGACCTCCCTGGTGAGCAAGGACCAAGTCCAGGCGGCGGAGATTCAGGAGATGGTGGACAAAACCTTCGAGGGCTCCCTGCCGGCGTTTATCGCCGCCTTCACCAAGCACCAGAAGATCTCCGACGCAGAGCTGGACGCGGTTCAGGAGATGATCGACCGCTACCGGAAAGGAGGCACCCCATGAGCGAGCTTTTCCTGGCTGTTTTGAACAGGAGCATCTCCGCGGGATGGATCGTCCTGGCGGTGCTGGTGCTGCGGCTGCTCCTCCATAAGGCCCCCGCCTGGAGCCGGGTGGCCCTCTGGGCCCTGGTGGCGGTGCGGCTGGTCTGCCCCTTCTCCGTGGAGAGCGTGCTGAGCCTTCTCCCCAGCGGGGAGACCATCAGCACCCGCATCCTGACGGAGCAGGTCCCTTCGGTGAACACGGGAGTGCCCCTTCTGGACGGGGTGCTCAATCCCATTCTGGGAGAGTCCCTGGCGCCCCATGCAGGGGACAGCGTCAACCCCCTCCAGGTCCTGGTTCCCGTGCTGGCGGTCCTGTGGCTGGCAGGCGGGGCGGCCCTGTTGGCTTACGGGGTGGTCCGCTATGCGGGCCTTGCCCGGAAGGTGTCCACAGCCGTGCGGCTGCGGGACTCCATCTATCAGACGGAACGGGTGAATTTCCCCTTTGTGCAGGGCTTCCTGAAGCCTAAAATCTACGTGCCCTTTTCCGTGGATCCCCAGGAGGCAGAGTACGTCATCGCCCACGAGCAGGCCCATGTCCGCCGGGGGGATCACCTTTGGAAGCTGGTGGGCTTCCTGCTTCTGGCCGTCTATTGGTTCCACCCCCTGCTGTGGGCGGCCTATGGGCTGTTCTGCCGGGACCTGGAATTCGCCTGCGACCAGCGGGTGGTGAAGGACCTGGCCCCGTCACAGCGGGCAGACTACTCCCAGGCACTGCTCAACTGCAGCGGGGGCCGTCACAAGCTGGGCGCCGTGCCCCTGGCCTTCGGGGAGGTGGGAGTCCGGCAGCGGGTAAAGACCATTCTCAGCTATAAGAAGCCCCGGGTGTGGATCATCGCCGGGGCGGCGGTGGTTCTTGCGGCAGCGGCGGTGTGCCTGCTCACCGACCCTTTGGGAAAGGACATCAGCGACCTGGACGACCAGCTCCAGGTGTTCCTGGGCATGCAGGTGGCGGAGCACAACCGGTCCCAGAGCCGGGAGGTGGATTTTTCCGCCATCTCTTACGACGTGATGGACATCCAGGAGTCCGGCGGCGAAACCACCCTCTACGCCTGGATCTACTACGTGGAGTACAACCGGCAGGACGGGCAGTTGGAAAAGGTGAGCGCCTCCCATGTGCCCACGGTGATCACCGCCCGGAAGGAAGGCAGCCAGTACCAGCTGGTGGAGTACTGGACGCCGGGCGACGGCCGCCGGTTCCAGGAGGATATCCAGGAAAAATTCCCCCGGCGCCTGTGGGCCCGGGCCATGGACGGCCAGCGGTCTGTGGAGAAGCAGAAGGCGGAGTGCGAGGCCATGGCGGAGGAGTGGCTCCAGGAGGAGATGAAAAACTCCCAGTGGGACGTGATCCCCATGGTGATGGTGGACGGGCTCTACTACTATTCCACCGGCAGGGAGGCCGCCCCCGGAGACGGGGCGCCGGAGGGGGAGATCACCTCCACAGTGGACGGCACCCAGATCCCCCAGGAGGACGACCAGTCCAATTTCGGAGAGGGCTTCCCTTACCGGTACGGGGAAGAGGGCACCCTCCAGGTCCAGATGAACGGCAAGTGGATGGTGTTCGAGCACAGGGAGGGCACCGGGAGCCAAGTCCGGTTCGGCGACCGGTGGATAGACTCCTACGGCCTCTCGGAGGAAACCCTGGAGTGGCTTGCCTGGTACAACAGCCTGCCGGAGGAGGAGCAGCTGGCGGTGAGCTATATCCCGCCCCAGGTGTATGAGCGGCTGGGGCTTGGCGGCGATGGAACAGAGGACGCCGACGCCCCGGCAGCAGGGGACTAGGGCTTTCCGGGAAGAAACTGGCATGGAAAAAGACGGAGCACAGTGAAGAAACTGTGCTCCTGTTTTATGTAACCAGCCGCTCAAATTTGCCGGGGAATAGTTGCTTGACTGAGGATGGTTATGAGCGGGTCATCACGTTTTCCAATATCTTGTTCAGAATGTCTGCTGTATCCCAAAATTGTTTGTTCGGAAGATGGGAAAATCGTTCCAGCATCAGGTCCATAGCGGCTGCACGCTGGTCTTGCTGTTCCGATGACGGCTCGCCAAATAAAATTCGGTCGGCGGAAACGGACAGCAGGCTGCAGAGCTTCATCAGTGTAGGGATTGACACACCGGCCGCTCCACACTCAATGGCGGAAATGTGTTTGACGCCCAGGCCCAGCAGCTCCGCCAAGCTCTCCTGAGTCATCCCGACATTTTCCCGCAGACGCTTTACATTTTGTCCAATCTCAACATTGATAGGCTTCTTCTCTTGCACAATCAACACCACCTTTTCTTGTTAGTTTATCTAATGGCGGTGTTGACTATAACCATCTAGTTTTGTTATAATATGTAATAAAAAATGGTGTTGTAACATCTGCGAAGGTGTGGAAAATGAGGAGAGGCACAAAATTCGGCAATGAACTTCGGCGGCTGCGAATCCAGAGCGGCCTGACACAGCAGGCGGTGGCGGACGCCCTCCACGTCAACCGGGCCACCTATACCTACTACGAAACCGGCACCACCACCCCCAGCGTGGAGCGGCTGGGGAAGATCGCGGAGATCCTGGGCGTGTCGGAGCTGCACCTGGCCGGCCTGCTCCAGGCGCCTTTTGAAACGGAGCCCCTGGACACCCGGCGGGCGCCCAAAAAAGTGGCCGGCTCCCCCGAGCATGTGGGCCAGCTTACCCCACAGGAGAAATCCCTTATCGCCCGGTACCGGGCAGGCAGCCCGGAGCAGAGGGAGCGGGCGGAAGCAGCTCTGCGGTATGGAAGAGGAAAACGAAGTGGACCTGGCTGTTAACCGCCTTCCAGTTCCACACCCGGGCACAGGCGGCCAGCAGTTTGAGAAACTTGGATCTGAACCTGGCACAGTCATAAAACAGAGAAAAAGGGCGCTGCGGTGGCAAAGCCGGGTGCGTTTTTGTAGGGGCGGCAGCGGGGGAGGGGACCCGTGAAGCGCCAGTGCGACATGGAAAGGTTCGGGTTTCTCCGGCAACGGGGGTTAGTGCGTCAAGGCTTCAGCGGCCCGTAGAAATACGAGGCGGTCGCGCCGCCATCTATGAGGAAATCCGCGCCGGTGATGAAGGCGCCTTTTTCGCTCATCAGCAGTTCCGCCACATTGGCCACCTCGTCCGCCGTGCCGGGACGGCCGGCAGGACACTTGGCAAACATGTTCTTGTAAAAATCCCCCCGGGGGCCGTTAAACTCATCGATGGCAAGAGGCGTGACAATGATCCCCGGAGAGATGGAATTGAGCCGGGCACCCTTTGAGCCCCACTTGACGGACTCTGCCATCACGCGCTTTTCATTGCACCGCTTGGCCAGCTGGTATGCGTGCAGGGTATCCCGGATCTTCTCCGGCTGAAGCAGAGGCAGTTTCAGCAGTTCTTCGGTGGGTGTGCAGGCCAGCTGTTCGTCTTCCTCCGGGGAAAGCTGCTTCATCCGGTGGCCGGACTGGCTGGAGACCGTCACCCCCACGCCGCCGGGGGCAATCACCTTGCCCACCTCCTCCAGGAGAACGGCAGTGCCGTACAGGTCCACCTTCAGTATCGCCTGGACAGGGGCCTGGCTGGGAGAGACGCCGGCGGCGTTCACCAGCATGGTGATGTCACCGTGCCTCTGTGCCTGGGCAATGATATTCCGAATTGACGCCCGGTGGGAGAGATCCATCTCCACCGGCACCGTGTCAAAGCCGGCGTCGTTCATGGTTTTGGCCATGGCCCGGGCGTTCTCCGGCTTTTTGTCCCCAATGACGATTTTCATTCCGTATCCCATCCGGCGGGCAATGGCCATGCCGATCTGTCCTGCGCCGGTCAGCAGCATCACTTTTTTCATCCTGCAGCGCCTCCTGTAGTGTCATGCTGCATCCAACTCGCAACCTTTTCCAGGCAGTTGTCTGCATCAGAGCCCCAAACCGCCAGGCCGTTTTTCACGTGGGCCCCCTTACAGGTGCGGGCGATGCTTTGGACTGTCCCGCCAAGGCCGCTGCCCTCGTGGGTGCAGAAGGGGTGAAGGGTCTTGCCGGTCCAGTCAAAGGATTCCAGGAAGGTGTAGACTGCCATGGGCAGATCCCCCCAATAGTTGGGGTATCCCAGGTAGATCTGGTCGTAACCCTCCAGGTTCTCCGGGAGCTCTGCCAGTTCCGGACGGGCGTTTGCCCGTTTGTCCTCCTGGGCCTGCCGGATGCAGGTCTGGTAGTCCCAGGCGTAGGGAACCACCTGCCGGATCTGGAAAAGCTCCGCTCCGGTGAGCGCTGCAATGGTTCTGGCCACCTTTTCCGTATTGCCCACCTCAATCACACGGTATTGGCCTCCAAAATAATTTTCGCCGGCCCGGGAATAGAATGCCACAAGTTTCAATGGGAAAACCTCCTTTTACCGCCATCCCTGAAAGCCGTCGAACTTCTGGGAAACGGTCTTCAGGTGGGTGCGGATCTGGATGTGCTGCGGGCAGTGGCTCTCGCACAGGCCGCACTGGATGCAGTCTCCGGCACGGCCGTGGCTCTGGGCCAGGTTGAAGTAGTACACCACCTGGGTGGTGGAGTGGCCCTCCTGCAGCAGGGAGAGGTAATCTGGAATGGGGATGTTCTTGGGACAGGTGACGGTGCAGTACCGGCAGCCGGTGCAGGGGATCATGGCGGAGGCTTGGATGATGGCGGCACAGCGCTGCATCACCTGAAGTTCTTCCTCCGTGAGAGGGGCCGGGTCGTCCAAAGCCTCCATGTTGTCCAACAGCTGGGACATTTCGTTCATGCCTGAAAGCACCGCCATCACCCCCGGGTGACTGGCGGCAAAGCGCAGCGCCCAGGCGGCCGGGGTCCAGTCCGGATGAAGAGCGCCCATGAGCCGTTCCGCCTCTGCCGGGACCTTGGCCAGAGTGCCGCCTTTGATAGGCTCCATGACCAGCACGGGCTTGTTGTGCCTGCGGCAGACCTCGTAGCATTTCCGAGACTGGATGCTCTCGTTGTCCCAGTCTAAGTAGTTGATCTGCAGCTGCACCACGTCCAGCTCCGGATGGTCAGTGAGAATCTGGTCCAGCAGCTCCGCGTTGTCGTGGTAGGACATGCCGATATGCTTTGCAAGGCCCTGCTTTTTCAGCTTCTGCAAAAAGGAAAAGCTGTCCAGCTCTTGGGAAACCTTGTAGTTCACCGCTCCCTGGTTGTGGAGCAGGTAGTAGTCCACATAGTCCACCCCCAGCTTTTCCAGCTGCTGGGCAAAGGTCTGTTCCTGTTCTTCCTTAGAGTGCATGAACTCGTTGGACAGCTTGGTGGTGAGAATGTAGCTTTCCCGGGGATAACGCTCTACAACGGCCTTGCGGACCGCCGTCTCGCTGCTGCCGCCGCAGTATTTGAAGGCCGTGTCAAAATAGTGGAACCCCCGCTCCATATAGGCGTCCACCAATTCTTTTACCTTTTCAAAGTCCACTGCGGAATGGTCCTGAGGATTGGTGGTGGGCAGGCGCATCATGCCGAAACCGAGTTTTTTCATGGGGAACACTCCTTTCTTTTGCCTCTATCCTACCTGGTTCCCGGGAAAAGAGCAATTCCGTTTGACGGGGGTAATCCATAAGTTGCACTAATAATAAAGCCGCCCCCAAGGGACGGCTCTCAGAACAGGCTGGATTATTGCTGGAAGGCGGCCTCCAAAAGTTCGGCGAACAGGGAAAGGTCGGGGTGGGTGTTGTCCGCTCTCCAGAAGGCACAGTACAACCGGCGAAGGGGCTTGTTGTTCTGCAGGACGGGCACCCTCCAGAGCGTGCCGTCCCGGCTGGCTCCGGGAGAGATTCCCTCCAGGGGAAGGATGCCTCGGTTGGAGCATACCAGCAGCCGGGCGGCTTCCAGGGTGGGCGCAGAGAGGAATCGGCTGCCGTACCCCAGGGTGGTGTGGAAATAGTCCCGCTCGTGCCCCTCCTGGCCGGCGGAGGTGACCAGAATGCAGGGCACAGACCGGGCCTCTTCCAAGGAGAGAAACTCCCGTCCGGCCAAGCCGCCCAGCGCGCTGACTTCCGCAAGGGTGGGGCGGTAGGCCAAGGGCCGGTTCACATAGGCTTCCGAAAAGGCCCGGCGCTGGTCGTTGACCACCAGATCCGCTCCCTCAAAGCGGAGCAGATCGTATAGTTCCTCGTGAGTGCCTGTGGCAACCTGGATCACGGTCTGGGGACATTGCCGGGCGAAATTGGCCACAGCCTGGTACAATTCCCTGCCGGCGTAGCCGCCGGGAAAGCCCACCCGGAGAATACGGTCTCCCCACCCGGCCCGGCGCCTGGTGTCCTTGGTGATACCTTCCAGTTCCTCCAGCCACACTTTTGCTTTCCGGTAAAAGTAGTCCCCTGCCGGGGTGAGGGAAAAACTCCTGCCCTGACGCAGCAGCAGGGGCAGGCCCAGTTCTTCCTCCAGAGCCTTTATCTGCTGGGAGATGGCGGACTGCGAGATGAAGCAGGCTTCCGCCGCCTGGGTGAAGCTTCCTTGGTCTACCACTTCGATGAAATAATGGACCTGCCGCAGTTCCAAAGCAATCCCTCCCTTTCTTGTTCCAAAGTATACCACAGGGGAAACCGGGACACAAGGATCAATTAGCGGTGCTTATGGGTTGCCCTGCGAACGGGGTGCCGCGGCGGCCATTTTGCGTTCCGTTTCCAAGTCTGCGCGCTGGGGACCCGGGGAAGGGACCGGGAAACTTTCTGTATCATATGAGACAATTATTTTGCGAAAAGCGGTGCAATGTGATAACGGCAAGGCGGAACTCTGCGTGATAAAATAACCTGGAAATAATACTTGGAGGAGGTTGTTTTCTGTGAATCCTTACCATCCCACACTGTTCAGCCCTTGCAAAATCGGCAATGTGACCATCAAGAACCGGATCTGCAAAGCGCCCCAGACTACGGGGCTCAGTCATATGGACGGTTCTGTCTCTTCCCGTTTGGTGCGCACCTACGAGGACTTGGCCCGGGGAGAGGTGGGCATGGTCATTGTGGAGTACGCCTTTGTTGACCGGGATTGCAGCAAGTCCGCCTCCAACCAGCTGGGCATCTGCGATGATGAATACATAGTGGGCCTGGGCTGGCTTGCCGACACCTTGAAGAATCTGGACTGTGTGCCCTGCATCCAGATTGAGCACTGCGGCCGGCAGCGCTTTTTAGGCCCGCCCATGAAGTCCGCTTCTCCAAACCCCTGGCCCCTGATGTACCAGCGGTATGGCAGGGCGGCCATCCCCCAGGAGCTGACCTTGGACGAGATCGACCAGTTGGTGGAGGATTTCGGCCAGGCGGCCCGCCGGGCGAAAACAGCCGGGTTCCAGGTGGTGGAAATCCACGAGGCTCACGGCTATCTGATCACCAATTTCCTCTCGCCCTTTACCAACCAGCGCACCGACTGGTACGGCGGCAGCCGGGAAAACCGGTTCCGCTTTTTGGAACAGGTGTTCACCCGGTGCAAGCAGTATGTGGGGGAGGACTTTCCCATCATCGTGCGGCTCAGCGGCACGGACTACGAGCCCGGCGGCATGACGATTGAGGACACCATCTACTATGCCCAGCGTTTGGAGAAACTGGGCTGCGCCGCCATTGACGTCAGCGGCGGCGACCACCACCAGATGATCCACCAGGTAACCCCCATGCAGCTGAACCGCGGCCACAACGTCTGGGCGGCAGAGGCCATCAAAAAGGCGGTGAGCATTCCGGTGTTTGCCACCGGTTCCATCACCCAGCCGGATTATGCCGAGGAGATCCTGGCCAGCGGCAAGGCGGACTTTATCAGCATGGGACGGCCCCTGCTGGCAGACCCTTACTGGGCCAAAAAAGCCATGGAAGGCCACGCCGAGGATATCTCCCCCTGCATCCGCTGCAACGAGGGATGTCTGGACCGGGGCAATCATTTGGGCAAGTCCATCAACTGCACCATGAACCCGCTGCTGGGCTTTGAGGACGCCCTGGCTATCCGCCCGGCGGAGGTGAAAAAGAGGGTGGCCGTGGTGGGCGGCGGTCCCGAGGGCCTGAAAGCTGCGGACACCGCAGCGCTCCGGGGCCACGATGTGACCCTCTTTGAGAAGCGGGCCCTGGGGGGCTACCTGTTGGAGGCCTCTTACCCCGACTTCAAGGCGGACATCCGGGACGCCCACAAGTACCTGGTGACCCAGGTGAACAAGCACGGCGTCCACATTGAGGAAAAGGAAGCCGGGCTGGAGGACCTTGCCGGGTTTGACGCGGTGATTGTGGCGGCGGGAGCATCCCCTGCCGGGCTGCCTGTTCCCGGCACGGACCGGGAGAATGTCACCCTGGCCGTGGAGGCTCTGAAGGACGGAGGCCCACGGCCCGCCGGGGAAGTGGTGGTTATCGGCGGCGGACTCATCGGCGTGGAGACGGCGATCCTGTTCAGCCAGCAGGAAAACACCCATGTGACCATTTTGGAGATGCTGCCCCAGATCATGAATGGCTGCAGCGACAGTGACCACACCGTTTACAGCCAGTGGGTCCAGGAGCGGGGGCTGACGGTCTTTACCGACGCCCGTGTCACCGCCATAGGGGACGAGGGCGTCGCCGCGGAGATCAAGGGCAGGCGCCAGGTGATCCCGGCGGACCACGTGTTCGTGGCCACCGGCATGAAGCCCAACTGCGTACTGTATGAACAGCTGCTGGAAAAAGGAGTCCGGGCGTTCAACGTGGGTGACAGCGCCGTCACCGGCAAAATTTACGATGCTATCCACAGCGGCTACAAGGCGGGCTTGAAAGTGTAAGCAGCGCTCCAAGCAGAAAAGAGAGGGGACCCGGCCGGGCCCCCTCCTTTCACGTTACGGTTTCTCTGTCTCTTTTCGGACCAGTTCTTCCAGCCGGGCCCGGTCCACCAGGCGGAAGCCCGCTCCTTCCGTGGCGATGACCCCTTCTTCTTTCAGGGATTTGCAGGCCCGGGCCACGCTGGAACGGGAACAGTTGGAGGCGTAGGCCAGTGCCTGCTGGCTCAGGCGCACCAGGCTGTTCTCTGTGCTGTCCCAGTTGGCAAGCAGAAAGTAGGCCAGCCGAAGGAAGGAACTGTGAATGCTCTGGGTGGCGGCGTCAAAGCACAGTTGGCGCATCACCTTGCTGTAATACCGGGCCAGTGTTACGGCGAAGTCCGGTTCCTGCCGGATAAGTTCCTCCACAAAACTGTTTTGAAAGGGGATTAGCCAGCAGTCGGTGACGCAGGCGATGGTCATCTGGGAGGGGTGGTCCGGCAGCAGGCAGTCCAGCCCGGCAATGCTGTCCGGCCCCAGCAGGGCCACGGTGCGCTCGTTCCCCTGAATGTTGGCGGCATAGACCCGCAAGGTGCCTTTGCACAGGTAGTACATCCAGTTTTTGCTTTCCCCGCTGACGCAGACCCACATGTCCTTTTCCAGCTTCATAGCCGGGGGACAGCGGGACTGAAACAGCTGGCGGTAGGGGAGAAACTCCCCTTCAAAAAAATACCGGATGGCGTTGGAAGAATGCCCGTTTTCCATGGCATATCCGCTCCTTGCAGCAGAGTATGGCATATTATAGCATAAAATCGCTGACGTGTGGAAGCTCTCGGGAAAACCGTGCCGTGTTTTACACAGCCCGCCCGGAAAACCCTGAGGGGACAGGATATGGGCGGGAGTGAGCGGACCGGGGCAAACCATGTGGAATTGAATTACGATTTCTGGGAGGGATCATTATGAAAGTGAGTATGGTATAGGGAAGGGAGGATAAGCTCCTGAATGGAAAAGGTGTTTGGTAAGAAGCTTTTCAAGTTGAGCTGACAGGGGGAGAAAGCGGGGTGAAAGGAACGGCTGAGCGTTGGTCCGCAAAGGGATTTCTTGTGGAAATGTTGACAATTGTATTGTAGTTATTTATTATGATAGTTAGTTCGCGGATCTGCAGGATTTTGGATTTGTCAAAGATTTAGAAGGGGGTTCCCCATTATGAAAAAACGGATCGCTGCTCTGCTTGTTTCAGCCTGTTTGCTCCTGGCTTCCGGATGCGCCTCGGAGGCCGGTCCTTCCAGTTTGCCGTCTGACTCATCGGCAGCCGTGTCGGATTCGGCGCCGTCGGAAACGCCGGAAGCCGGCACTCCGTCGCCTTCGCCGACACCTGCGGCAACCCCCGCTCCGGCCATGGAGAACGTGGAGGTCTCCGCGCTGCCGGAATCCCTCACCGCCTTTTTCAATCAGTTTTCCGGGTTCTTCAAAAGTCCTTCCTACAGCCCGGAGGGCAATTACGGGAAGGAATATAACGCCCAGTCCGCCTCGGACGGCACTTCCAATATCCTGGCAAGCATTTTGGCCGAGGGGTCCTGCGTGGTGTTTTCGGAGTATCCGGGAGTGATGCCGGAGCAGCATTGGGGCGGCGGTGATCCAGTGGGCTGGTCCTACTCTGGCGCTTACGCCATTTACGACGGCCCCACGGTGGATTGGATCGCCCGCAACATTTTCAACGTGACCGAGGATGACCTGGCCGCGCTTATCCAGCAGGGTGAAGACGAGCAGTGGTTTTTGCGGCAGGAGGAAGCGGACGGCAGCTACACCTATTACGTTCCCATCGGCGGCATCGGCGATACCTTCAAAGCGCAAGAGTTTTTCTGGGCCCAATCTGACGGCACCCATTACCGTCTGGCATATCACCAGTATTCCACTGTGGCAGACCCCTCGGACCGCTCCCAGTGGACACTGGAGGGGACCTATTACACGGAGATGGAAGACAAAGTGCTAGAGGGGAAGCACTATTGGTCGATGCATCTCCACACGGCAGAGATTCCGGAGGACGCTCAGCAGCCTGTGGAAGGCGGGTACTCCGGGGGGATCGACACAGGCACCTGGCAAGGCGCTTACCAAGAGTTTGTCATGTCCCAGCAGTTTTTGCAGGAGGGGGATTCCCGGGGGTACGGGGACCTGAAGGTGATCTCCTTTGGCCTCTACCACATGAACGAGGACGACGTGCCTGAGCTCATCATCTATAACGGGTTTAACGGAAGGGACCTGCGCCAGAATTATATCTTTACATACCATAACGGCCAGGTGGTGTACTGCGGGAATACCTTGGCGGAAGCTTACGGGATCGAGGGGTATCCGGGCCTGTTTTCCACGGTCACCATGACAGGAGCATACCTGGAAGCCGAATACGTGGAAACCTACCGGGATGTGACCTATTTGAACTTCTCATCCGTTGTGGACAACCAGGTGAAAACCCAACGGGTGAGCATCATCGGCGGCACCATCGAAGCCGGTGAAAGAGTCATCATTTACACCACGGAGGACGAAGCGCTCTACGCCGCCAGCCAGGGCACGGCTGAGAAGTATCAGACGATGACCATGGCGGAGCTGGAGTCCCAGGGATGGGACGCCTTGGAGGCTCTGCTGGAATAACAGCGTTCACTCTTTGAAATGGGGATTCTGAAGAGGGGGATGCCCCCCCTTTTTTGAAAAAGTTTGTTCGTAAAGGCGGCAGGTATTTTCTTTGAGAAGGAAGAAGGGAACATGAAACAGTTTGCGGCTTTGGTTCTGTGTGTTTGTCTTTGCCTGGCAGTCCTGTCAGGCTGCGGGAACGGCGAGAAGCTTTCCAGCACAGGCGCGTCATCGGATACTCCCAGTTTGACCAGCGGCACAGGGGAAAGCCTTCCATCCAGCGCAAGTTCCACGGTGGAGAGTGATGTGGCCGTGAGCAGCTCCGTGGTGAGTCAGGAACCCAGTCCCACAATTTCGGTGCGGGACAGCTTTGCGGCGTACAGTTCTGATGGAATGGGGCTGGAATACCACATCCCGGAGATTGTGTCCACCTCATCGAATTTTGAGGATGCCAATCAGGAAATCTTCCAGCTCTTTTACGATGAAGAGGGGGAACGTGGATTTCGGCTTAACCCCTCAGGGGGAGAGGACTATCCCTTTGGCGCGTATTCGCTGACCTTTACGGCGGATGATCTCAATGGGGTTCTTTCTCTCTGCCTGGAATTGAACAACACCAACACCTCCCAGAAACAGTACTATGTATACAACCTCTCGACGACCACAGGAGAGCCTGTAGATGCTGGAACAGTGTTAACAGCTTTTGGACTGGGAGAAGAGGACTATGCCAGACGAGTAAGAGAAGCGGCGGCCACCTGTTTCTTGAATTTCCTGGGCGACACCGAGGCCTATGGGCAAGCGCCGTCTGAAACTCTTGAGTTTATGGCTCAGCAGTATGAAAAAACACTTGCGGAGGAGAACCTGGAGAAAGCGGTTCCCTATATTCTGGATGCACAGCTGTATGTGGTGCTCCCTGTGTATGCGGTGGCTGGAGCGGATTTTTATTGGCAGTCCCTCAATGTCTCAACTTATACGCTGCATGAGGAGTACGGCAACGAGTTTTTCTACCGCATGAATCAGAACGATGCCGCGCAGCAGGAAGAGGCTGCGCACATGATCTCCGATGAGGAATTGGTGGAGGCCGCAAAGCGGTATTACGAAAGTGTTCACGGCTCGGTTCCCTCTAACGTTGAGGTGGACCACTATGATGGCGATGACGCCGTGATCCATTTTTACAGTGTGGGCCTTGGGCACACCGTAACCCTGGATTGGTATACCGTTAACCGCTACACAGGCGCCGGAACCGATTTTATGGGGGGAGAAATTGACATAATGGTGTGCCCTTACGGTATAATAAGGACAAACGGAAAAACCCAGTGTTTTCAAGGGTTTCAGCGTTTGTCGTTGCCTATTCAATTCCTTTTCCAACCTTGAT
>CALWCD010000045.1 GCA_944376265.1 uncultured Clostridia bacterium
TGCGTGCCCGGCTCTGTGGCCGAGCAGCGCAACGTGGGCCTGGGCCACGGCAACCTGGGCGCCATGCTGCTCCGGGAGGAGACCAAGTGCTTCGCGTTCCTGGCCGGCCACGAGTCCTTTGCCGCTGCGGAAGGCGCTATCGGCATCGCCAAGACCGCGAACCGCGCCCGCAAGGAGCCCCTGCGCATCATCCTTAACGGCCTGGGCAAGGACGCCGCTTACATCATCTCCCGGATCAACGGCTTCACCTATGTGAAGACCGACTACGACTTCTTCACCGGCGAGCTGAAGGTTGTGGAGACCAAGGCTTTCTCCGACGGCGAGCGGGCTGCTGTCAAGTGCTACGGCGCCAACGACGTTCTGGAAGGCGTGGCCATTATGAAGGCCGAGGGCGTGGACGTGTCCATCACCGGCAACTCCACCAACCCCACCCGGTTCCAGCACTTGGTTGCCGGCACCTATAAGAAGTGGGCCAACGAGAACGGCAAGAAGTACTTCTCCGTGGCTTCCGGCGGCGGCACCGGCCGTACCCTGCATCCCGACAACATGGCTGCCGGCCCCGCTTCCTACGGCTTGACCGACTCCATGGGCCGCATGCACGGCGACGCTCAGTTCGCTGGTTCTTCCTCCGTGCCTGCCCACGTGGAAATGATGGGCCTGATGGGCATGGGCAACAACCCCATGGTGGGCGCCACTGTGGCCTGCGCCGTGGCTGTCTACGAGGGCACCAAGTAAGACATCCCTTTTGGTTTCATAATCGCGGAAAGGCGGCTCCTATGGGGCCGCTTTTTTGCGCCTTTATTTGACTTTCCCGGCTTTGCCTGGTATGCTAAAAAGGTGGAAAAAGGGGGGGTTCCTTTGGAGCGAGAGACAAGCTGCTGTTTTACAGGTCACCGGCGCATCCCGGAGCAGGAAGGGCTTTGGCTGCGGCGCAGGCTGCGGGAGGAAATCCTGGCCCTGGCCCAGAAGGGGGTGACCACCTTCCTGGCGGGAGGCGCCATGGGCTTTGACACCATGGCCGCGCAGGAAGTGCTGCGGGTGCGGGCCATGGGGCTTCCCACCCTGCAGCTGGTGCTGGCGCTGCCCTATGTGGGCCAGGAGTCCCAGTGGCACCAGCGGGATGCGGCAGTGTTCCGCACCCTGCTCCGCCAGGCGGACCAGGTGGTGTACATGGGGCAGGAATACCGCAGAGGGTGCATGTTCCAGCGAAACCGGTTTCTGGTGGACCACAGTGCCTACTGTGTCTGCTACCTGGTCCAGGACCGGGGAGGCACCGCTTACACGGCCCGGTACGCCAAAGAGCAGGGGCTGGCGGTGCGCAACCTTGCCCAGCCTGAATGGAGCGAGCAGAAGGACCAAACTTCCTTATAACACATGTCCCGGAGAAGCGAAAGACAAACGCTTTCTCCGGGACTTTTTGCGCTTTTTGGGGCTTTACCATGATGACAGGACAGAGGATCTGCAACTTTTTTTCAGGCGGTTTGCAAAAAGAAGTGTGTTTCTCTGGTGGAAACAGGAGGAGAGAGTAGAAAATGAATTTTCCCGAACCGAAAAAATATTTTGTAAAAATCGCATAAAGATGTTGAAAATCTAGCAAAGATATGATAATATATAGGTGGATGAGAGAGCGGGCAGCGTATTGCCCGGAAGGAAACTGTCTCTCCCAGAAAAACAAATTTGACACTGCTTTGCGGAAGAAAGGAAGGTCAGTTATGTTTGATTTTGTAGAGCAGCCTGTTGCAATAAGAGATTATGAATATTCCATGCTGCGCAAGCATCCCGCCCCTGTAGTGGTGCAGGGAGGGCTCCAGCCTGTAACCCTGTTCCAGGAGGATGTGTGCCAGATGGAACGTCCCCAGTCCTTGCTGGGTTCCGTGTTTAGTTTTCGCAGGTCCAGGGGCTGAACGAACTCCCTCCTCAGGCCTCTGGAGATTCTCCTTTCAGCAAAAGCGCCCCTGCCGTCTTGTGATGGCAGGGGTGCTTTTTTGCCTCAACCGGCTTTTTCCAGGTCTCGCCGCAGTCGGTGGATAATCCGCTTTTCCAGCCGGGAAATGTAGGACTGGGAGATTCCCAGCTGGTCGGCCACCTCCTTTTGGGTATGCTCTTTGGAGGAGCCCAGCCCAAACCGCAGCACCATAATGGTTTTCTCCCGGGGGGAGAGCCGGTCCACCGCCCGGCGGAGCATGGCGGTTTCCGCCTCTTGCTCAATGTCCCGGTTCACCATGTCCGGGTCGCTGCCCAGCAGGTCGGAGAGCAGCAGCTCGTTGCCGTCCCAGTCCACGTTCAGGGGGTCGTCAATGGACACTTCGTGGCGCAGCTGGGAGCTTTTCCGAAGGTGCATTAAAATTTCGTTTTCAATGCACCGGGAGGCGTAGGTGGCCAGCTTGATGTTCCGTTCCACCTGGAAGGTGTTTACCGCCTTGATCAACCCAATGGTGCCGATGGAGATCAGGTCCTCCACGCCGGCCCCGGGGCTTTCAAATTTTTTTGCGATGTACACCACCAGACGCAGGTTGTGGGTGATCAGGGGCTCCCTGGCCCCGGGGACGTTGTTGCGTATGTTTTCCATCACCCGGGCTTCCTCCTCCTTGCTCAGGGGCGGAGGAAGGGTCTCCGGGCCGTTGATGTAGTGGCACTGTCCTGGTTCCAACGGGACCAGCAGGGACAGCAGCTTCTGGATAAATGGACGAACCAAGCCAAACATGACGAGCACCTCCTTCTGGGAATAGACGGGCCAGTTTTTTAAGATTGGACCAGTTGGGGAAACTGATCCGGTCCGTAAAGAGCCTGAAAGTCCTGAGAGGGGAATTCCCGGTCCCACAGGGCCACGTAGCAGCGCAGGGGAACGCCGTCGGGAAGACGCCTTACCCGGTCTGGCAGAAAGGCGGGGAGCACCCCGGCGCCTCCCACGCTTTCAAAGGGCACCAGTCGAATTCCCTCCCGAGGAAGCGGTTCCCCGGTCCATTGAGCAGGGTCTGCCGAAAGGGAAATCAGGTCTTTCAACGAGGACGCCTGGCAGACGATCACCGGCAGGCCAGAAAAGGGTTCCCGCAGGGCGCAGCCTGTGTCCGCCTTTGCCCAGAGGGTGACGGATTTCCCCTTCCAATCAATGGCGAGGCGGCACACTTTCTGAGCCAGGTCCTCTCGGTGGAACAGCCGCTGAAACAGCCAGAACACCAGGTACGCACCTCCGGTGAAGAAAAACAGCAGCATGGGGGAGAGGCCGAAGTACACCGCATGACCTACCACCGCCACGCTGCCGGGCCCAGCCCACCGGATGAGGAACAGGAAAAATCCTGCCAGTGCCAGCGAAAATGCCCAGAAACACAGGGAAGCTTTCAGGAACCCCCGGAGAGAAAGAGGGCAAAAGGCTGCAGCTGTGGTGAGGCAGGCGGAGAGAGCCCCCCAGCCGAAGGAGATCCAGGCGGGCTGAGGCAGCAGGCATTCCAGCGCGCACAGCGCCCCTGCCAGTGCCCCCAGCACCAACCGCCAGGTGCCAGCCCGAAGCTGCAGGGTCCGGCGGGTGCACCACAGAAGGAAAAAGTCCACGTACAGGTTGACAATCACCAACACGTCCCCGTAAATGGTCACAGCCATCCCCCCCCATGCCTCTCTATTATAGCCGGCCCGGGCGGAGTGTCCTGTCGGTTTGTGGCAAGAGCACCATGGTTTTCCTGTCCCCCTGGCGGGGAACTGGTGGGAAATTCCAAAAAATAAGAAATATTCTCATTTTATCTTGCGTTTCCAGGAAAAATGGGGTATACTAAAGATAATCCAGGAGCTGTTCCTGAGAAAAAGATCCCATGGACGGGAAACGCTCCCGATCCTGACGATACAAAGGAGAGTGGACACAGATGATCTTGAACAAGCGGAAAATCGTTTTGGTGGGCACCGGCATGGTAGGCATGAGCTTCGCCTACTCCGCCCTGAACCAGGCGGTGTGCGACGAGCTGGTGCTGGTGGACATTGACAAGCGCCGAGCGGAAGGGGAGGCCATGGACCTGAACCACGGCGTTGCCTTTGCCCCTGCCAGCATGAAGATCTACGCGGGGGAGTACAGTGACTGCGCCGACGCGGATATTGTGGTGATCTGTGCCGGGGTCAGCCAGAAGCCCGGGGAGTCCCGGCTGGACCTGCTCAAGCGGAACACGGCGGTGTTCCAGTCCATCATCGGGCCCATCACCCACTCCGGATTTTCCGGGATCTTCCTGGTGGCCACCAACCCGGTGGACATTATGACCCGGGTGACCTACGAGCTGTCGGGCTTTAATTCCAACCGGGTGTTCGGCACCGGAACCACCCTGGATACCGCCCGGCTGCGGTACCTGCTGGGGGATTACTTCACGGTGGACCCCCGGAACGTCCACGCCTACGTTATTGGCGAGCACGGGGACAGCGAATTCGTGCCCTGGAGCCAGGCCATGCTGGCCACCAAATCGGTGATGGACATCTGCGAGCACTCCAACGGCAAGTTCTGCCTGGAGGAGATGCAGAAGATCAGCGTGGAGGTGCGGGACGCCGCCCAGAAGATCATCGAGGCCAAGCGTGCCACCTACTACGGCATTGGCATGTCCCTGGTGCGCATTGTCCGGGCGGTGCTGTCCAATGAGAACAGCGTGCTCACCGTTTCCGCCCGGCTGCGGGGAGAGTACGGCCAGCGGGACGTGTACGCCGGTGTGCCCTGCATCGTCAACCGCAACGGGGTGGACCGTGTGCTGGAGCTGTCCCTGACGGAGGAAGAGCGGCAGAAGTTCGCCGATTCCTGCGCGATCCTGCAAGAGAACTATCAGGGCTTAGAGCTGTAAGGGGCAGTCTCCCAGGCGAGTTCCACAGACGGCTTTAGGGCCGTCGAGATGAAAGCGGTGAGTTGGCTCGTACCCTGGGTTCCTAGTGTGGTGAAATTCACCACAAAGAGTTTTAGCCGCGCCTCGGAGCGACAGGCGGGGCCGTCACAGACAACCAAAAAGCCAGGACTGGGAACGATCCCGATCCTGGCTTTCTTTTCTTATGTTTATGACCTTACAGTTCTTTCCCCAGCTCCTGAATGTGAGCGATGAGCTGGTTCACCGCCTCTTCCTTGGTGGCCCAGCTGGTGCACAGGCGGATGGCGGTGTGGTTTTCATCCACCTTGGCCCAGGTGGAGTAGAGGTAGTTCTGCCCCAGCTTTTCCAGCAGCCGGTTGGGGAAGACGGGGAACTGCTGGTTGGTGATGGACTCCGCGAAGAAGGGGAACCCGGCTTCCCTGCAGGCGTGGGCGATGCGGTAGGCCTGCTGGTTGGCGGCACGGCAGATCTCATAGTACAGCCCGTCCTCAAACAGGGTGAGGAACTGGATGCCCAGCAGCCGTCCCTTGGCCAGCATGCCGCCGTTCTGCTTGATGGCGTAACGGAAGTCGGGCTTCAGGTCCTGGTTCACGATGACCACCGCTTCCCCGAAGAGAGCGCCGCACTTTGTGCCGCCGATGTAGAACACATCGCAGAGCCGGGCCAGGTGGGCAATGGTGACGTCCGTGCCCTGGGCAGTGAGGCCGTAGCCCAGCCGGGCGCCGTCCAGGAACAGGTACAGGCCGTATTTCTTGCAGGCGCTGCTCAGAGCTTCCAGCTCGGCCAGGGTGTACAGAGCGCCGTTTTCCGTGGGGTGGGAGATATACACCATCTTGGGCTGCACCTGGTGCTCGTGGGTCTCATCGCTCCAGTGGTTTTTCACGGTTTCCTCCACTTGGGCGGCAGTGAGTTTCCCTTCCGGGCCGCAGGGGAGAGCCAGCACCTTGTGGCCGGTGGCCTCCACGGCGCCGGTCTCGTGGCCGTTGATGTGGCCTGTCACCGCGGAGATCACCCCCTGGTGGGGCCGCAGGGCAGAGCGGATCACCGTGAAGTTGGCCTGGGTGCCGCCCACCAGGAAGTGGACGTCCACGTCCTGCCGGCCGCACTCTTTGCGGATGAGCGCTCTGGCCTGCTCGCAGTATTGGTCCTCGCCGTAGCCCACGGTCTGTTCCAGGTTGGTGTTCAGCATCCGCTCCAGGATGCGGGGATGTGCCCCCTCGGTGTAATCGCAGTTAAAGTAAAGCATGGCGCGCCTCCAGAATCAGTTTGAAATAGGTCTCGCTTTTCCGGGAAATTACAACCCGATCATTATACCACCTGGGGGGAAACTTGTAAATTGGAGGAAAGGGCGGGGAACGGCAGATTTTTTTCGCCGGACCGTTGACAAAGAGACGGGAATCGTGTATAATCCTAATGCTGTAAAGAAAACCGCTTTACAGAACCTGCTGAGGAGAGTTCCTCCACGGTCCTGAAAGAGGCGGGCAAGGGAGGGGCAAGCAGTGGCGAAGGATCTGCGCATCAGCTTTTTGCTGGACTTTTACGGGGAGATGCTCACTGACACCCAGCGGGAAGTGGTGGACGCCTACTACAACGAGGACTTGTCCCTGGCGGAGATCGCCGGAGACCGGGACATCACCCGGCAGGGAGTGCGGGACGCCATCAAGCGTGCGGAGCAGCAGCTGCTGGAGATGGAAGAGCGGCTGGGGCTTGCCCGGCGGTTCCAGGAGATCCAGCACAGCCTCACCCTGATCTGCGACTGCGCCCTGGCCATTCAGGACTTGAACGAGGAGCACGGCAGGGTGCAGGGCATTGACGAAAACGTGTCTAAGATCCTCAAGTGCGCCCAGGAGATCGCCGTGGAGGCGTGAGGAACCTTTTACAGAATACAGGGCCCCAGCGGCCCCATTCAGAATCGCTAGTTTCCAGGAGGGATGACCAGTGGCCTTTGAAGGCTTGGCGGAAAAACTCAGCAATTCCTTTAAAAAGCTGCGGAGCAAGGGCAAGCTTACCGAGGCGGACGTGAAGGAAGCCATGCGGGAAGTGCGTCTGGCCCTGCTGGAAGCCGACGTCAACTACAAGGTGGCCAAGGAGTTCACCAAGAAGGTGACGGACCGGGCCGTGGGCAGCGAGGTAATGGAAAGCCTCACTCCCGCCCAGATGGTGATCAAAATCGTCAACGAGGAGCTGACCGGGCTCATGGGCGGCTCTGAGGAACGGCTGAAAATGCCCGCTCATCCCCCCGCCGTCATCATGATGTGCGGCCTGCAGGGCGCCGGTAAGACCACCCACGCGGCCAAGCTGGCCTACCAGCTGAAATCCCAGGGACACCGCCCCCTGCTGGTGGCGGGAGACATCTACCGCCCCGCGGCTATCAAACAGCTGCAGGTGGTGGGGGAGAAGGCGGGAGCGCCTGTGTTTGAAAAGGGCACCCAGGACCCGGTGATCACCGCGAAGGAAGCGGTGCGCCACGCCAAGGATTACGGCAACGACTACGTGATCATCGATACCGCCGGCCGGCTGCAGATTGACGAAGCCCTTATGGAGGAGCTGCGGCGGATCAAGGAAGCGGTGGAGCCCACGGACATCCTGCTGGTGGTGGACGCCATGACCGGTCAGGAAGCGGTGAACGTGGCCAAGACCTTCGATGACCTGCTGGACATCACCGGCGTCATCCTCACCAAGCTGGACGGCGACACCCGAGGCGGCGCCGCTCTGTCGGTGAAGGCGGTGACGGGCAAGCCCATCAAATACGCGGGCACCGGCGAAAAGCTCTCCGACCTGGAGGTGTTCCACCCGGACCGGATGGCCAGCCGCATTCTGGGCATGGGCGACGTGCTCACCCTCATTGAGGATGCCCAGATGAAGCTGGATGAAAAAGCCGCCGCCAAAACGGCCCAGCGGCTGATGCAGAACAAGATGGACTTAAACGACCTGCTGGACCAGTTCGAGCAGGTGAAGAAGATGGGCCCCATCAAGGGGATCCTGTCCAAGCTGCCCGGGGTGGGCAACAAGCTGGACGATGTGGACATCGACGACCGGGTGATGGACCGGAGCGCGGCCATCATCCTCTCCATGACACCCTACGAGCGGTCCCATCCCGACTGCCTTAACGCTTCCCGGAAGAAGCGGATCGCCGCCGGGTGCGGCATGAAGGTGGAAGACGTGAACCGGCTGCTCAATCAGTTCCGGCAGACCCAGAAGCTGATGAAGCAGTTTGGAGGCATGGGAAAGGGCAAGCGCAAGAGAATGCCCAACCTGCCTTTCTAAAAAATAGAAGAAGGAAACGGATATTGCCGGGGCTTGCCCCGTGACCAATATTGCCCGGAGAGCCGGGCCCAACAGTTCAACATTTCAATTATTATCATTTTGGAGGAATGGATCATGGCAGTAAAAATCAGACTGAGAAGAATGGGCGCTAAGAAGTCTCCCTTCTACCGCATTGTGGTGGCGGATTCCCGCTTCCCCCGTGACGGCCGCTTCATCGAAGAGATTGGCTACTACAACCCCATGGAAGAGCCCAGCGTGGTGAAGGTTGACCCTGAGAAGGCCAAGAAGTGGCTCCAGAACGGCGCCCAGCCCACCGATACTGTGAAGGCCCTGTTCAAGAAGCACGGCGTGATCTAAGTTCCCGCCCAGCCTTGAAAGGAGCAAGCAGTATGGAGGCATTACTGAAAGCCATCGCTTCCGGCCTTGTGGAAAAGCCGGAGGAGATCGTCGTCACCAGCGAGGAGCAGGACAACGGCACCACCGTGTACCATCTCCACGTGGCCGAGGACGACATGGGCCGGGTCATCGGCAAGCAGGGCCGCATCGCCAAGGCGATCCGCGTGGTCATGCGCGCTGCCGCCACCCGCAACGATCAGAAGATCATGGTCGAGATCGACTAAACAGAAAGGGCGAAAGCCCTTTTTTGTTTATCCGGAAAGGGGAGGGCAAACGAATGAAACAACAATTCTTGGAAGCCGGGCAGATCGTGCGCACCCACGGGGTCCGGGGGGAACTGGTGCTGGAGCCCTGGGCGGATTCCCCGGAATTTCTGGCGGGGATCAAGCAGCTGTACTTTGACGGAGGCAAAACCGACGCCGGGCTGCTGGCCAGCCGGGTGCATAAGGGTCGGCTGCTCATCACTCTGCGGGGAGTGACCACCGTGGAGCAGGGGGACGCCCTCCGGGGCAAGGTGCTCTATCTGAACCGGGACGACGTGCAGCTGGAAGAGGGCCAGGTGTTCCTTCAGGATTTGATCGGCCTGAAAGCGGTGGATGGCAGCACCGGGAAGGAGTACGGGGAACTGAAGGAAGTGCTTCCCACCGGCGCCAACGATGTGTACCGCATTGTGGACAAAGCGGGGAAGGAGTACCTGTTCCCGGCGGTGAAGCACATGATCAAGAGGATCAGCGTGGAGGAGGGCGTGATAGAGCTGCTGCCCATCCCCGGCATCTTCGACGAGGAAGGGGAGGAAGCCTGAATGCGGGTGGATATCCTGACCCTGTTCCCGGAAATGTTTCCGCCGGTGCTGGGCCACAGCATTGTGGGCCGGGCGCGGAAAAAGGGGCTTTTGCAGGTGTGCTGTCACCAGCTTCGGGACTTTTCCCCGGACCCCCGGGGCCGTGTGGACGACACAGTGTTCGGCGGGGGAAAGGGGATGCTTCTCATGGCGGAGCCCTTTGCCAGAGGCATCGACGAAATCTGCGCACATCTGGGATGGCGGCCGCATATCCTGTATATGTCTCCCCGGGGGAAGGTGCTCACCCAGGAGGACGCCAAGCGACTGGCCAAGGAGCCGGGGCTGCTGGTGCTCTGCGGCCACTATGAAGGTGTGGATGAGCGGCTGCTGGAGGAGTACGGCGTGGAGGAGATCTCCGTGGGGGACTATGTGCTCACCGGAGGAGAGCTGCCCGCCATGATCCTCACCGACGCGGTCAGCCGGATGATTCCCGGGGTCCTGTCGGAGGAGGCGTGCTTTACCGAGGAGAGCCACTATTCCGGCCTGCTGGAATATCCCCAGTACACCCGGCCGGAGGTGTGGCGGGGCCGCCCCGTGCCCCCGGTGCTGCTGTCGGGGCATCATGGGAACATAGAGAAATGGAGGCGGGGGCAGGCGCTTTCCGTCACCCGGCGGAACCGTCCCGACCTGTGGGAGCGGGCAGAGCTCACAAAGGAGGACAAAAAGCTGTTGGAAACCCTGGAGGATTTGCCGGAAAAATAAAAAAGTGCATAACCCGCAAGAAAACTGCCTATGCTTTCCAGCGAGGAGAAACACAGCATATGGTGGGCGAATTTTCCGCAGGGGACACAATGGGCAAAAAGTTTTCCACATTGCTTGCAAGGTGCACAAATCAGGGGCGAAAAAGCAACCGCTAACCTGTTCAGGAATCCAAAAATGGGGAATCCAGGTTGACGGCGGCAGGAAATATGCTATAATGGTTTTAAATTCCAAATACTTTGCGCCCATTAGACCTATTTTTTGCGGTGGCAAAAAAACCCTTTTATAAATTTTGTAGGAGAGTGAATTTGCATGTGTGCTAAAGAAGTATTGGTCCAGAATCAGGTCGGCCTCCATGCCCGTCCGGCTACGTTCTTCATCCAGAAGGCCAATGAGTTCAAGTCTTCCATTTGGGTGGAGAAAGAGGAGAGAAGGGTCAATGCAAAGAGCCTTCTCGGCGTGCTGAGCCTTGGCATTGTGGGTGGCGTTACCATTCGCATCATTGCCGACGGCGCCGATGAGGAGCAGGCTGTGGACGCCCTGGTGGAGCTGGTCAATTCCGGTTTTGCCGAGTAAGAGCGTTCCGTTTCATACAGGCAGATTGAAGCTGAAAGCACCGCGTGACTGCGGTGCTTTTTTCATAACAGGAGAGGCGGTGAGAGTATGGACGCCATGGAAAAGAAACGGGAACTGCGCCGCAAGGCCATGAAACTTCCCTTGAGCCCCGGGGTGTATCTGATGCACGACAAAAGCGGGGAGATCATCTACATTGGCAAGGCCAAGGCGCTGAAAAACCGGGTGAGCCAGTATTTCGGCTCGGAGAAGAACCACGACAACAAGGTGCGCCGCATGGTGGCCAATGTGGACTGGTTCGAGTATATCGTCACCGACAGCGAGTTCGAGGCCCTGGTGCTGGAGAGCAGCCTGATCAAGCAGAACCAGCCCAAGTACAACATTCTGCTGAAAGACGACAAGGGGTACAGCTACGTCCGGGTGAGCCCCGGCCCTTGGCCCCGGGTCACCGAGGTGAAAAAGGTGGAGGACGACGGCGCCAAGTACATCGGTCCCTATATGAGCTCCTGGTCCATCAAGCAGACCATCGACTCCGCCCGGAAGATCTTCAAGCTGCCCGACTGCAGCCGGAAGTTCCCCCAGGACTTCGGCAAAGGCCGGCCCTGCCTGAACTACTATATCAAGCAGTGCTGCGCGCCCTGTCGGGGGAAGGTCACCGAAGAGGAATACAACGAAGCCTTTCAGGAAGCCCTGGACTTTATCAAGGGGGGCAGCGCCACCTCGGTGAAAACCCTGACCGAAAAAATGGAGCAGGCCGCGGAAAACCTGGAGTTCGAGCTGGCCGCCCGGCTCCGGGACAGGATCAACGCCATTGCCAGCATGAAAGCCCGGCAGAAGGTGGTGGCAAGCAAGGTGGAGGAACAGGACGTGTTCGCCCTGGCCCAGGGGGAGACCCACACCGCCTTCGAGGTGTTCCGGTTCACCGGGAACAAGCTCAGCGACCGGGAAAGCTTTCTCACGGAAGGCCTAGAGCCGGACCCGGAGGCACGGTCGGAATTTCTGCGGCAGTACTACGCCATCCGGGACCGAGTGCCCCCTCTCATCGTGCTGGACGGGGAGATCGAGGACGAGGAGCTGCTCACCCGCTGGCTCTCAGAGCGCCGCGGGAAAAGCGTGAAGCTGCTGATCCCCCAGCGGGGAGACCAGGCCCAGCTGGTGCAGATGTGCCGTCAGAACGCCGCGGAGAACATTGCCCGGCAGGCGGGAACCTCCGGCCGGGACGCCTCCGCTCTGGATGAGCTGCGGCGGCTGCTGGGGCTGGAAAAGGTGCCCGCCTATATTGAGTCCTACGACATCTCCAACCTGGCGGGCGGGGAAAATGTGGCGGGCATGGTGGTGTTCGAGAACGGCCGGCCCCTGAAATCCGCCTACCGGAAGTTCAAAATTAAAACCGTCACTGGCCAGGATGACTACGGCTCCATGCGGGAGGTGATCCGCCGGCGGCTGGAGGAGTACAAGGCCTGCCAGCGCAAGGGGGAAGAGGACGGCTTCGGCCGGCTGCCCGACCTGATCCTCCTGGACGGCGGCAAGGGCCACGTGGCGGCGGTCCAGCCCATTCTGGAGGAAGAGGGGTTCCAGATTCCCCTGTTCGGCATGGTGAAGGACGACAAGCACCGGACCCGTGCCATCGCCCTTTCCGGGGGAGAGATCGCCATCAGCTCCCACCGCCGGGCGTTCACCCTGGTGAGCTCCATTCAGGATGAGGTCCACCGGTTTGCCATTGGGTACCACCGGCAGCAGCGGAAAAAGACGGCGGTGTCCTCCACCCTCACCTCCATTGAGGGGATTGGGGAGACCAGGGCCAAGGCGTTGCTGAAGCATTTCAAAACGGTGACGGCTATCAGCGAGGCGGACCTGGCGGAGCTGGAGGGCGCCCCGGGCATGACCAAGCCCGCAGCCCGCCGTGTTTGGGAGCATTTCCATCCTCCAGTGGGGGATGAGACCACAAATTCCGGGGAAATTGCGCCAAATAGTTGACAGATGAGCTGTTTAATGGGATAATAAAGCGGTGTACCATCAATACCGACGTTTTCTGGGAGAGATGTCATGCGGATCATCACCGGTTCCAAGAGAGGAAAAAAGCTGGTCACTCTGGAAGGGGAGCAGGTGCGCCCCACCACGGACCGGGTCAAGGAGTCCCTGTTCAATATCCTCCAGTTTCAGCTGGAGGGCCGGAAGTTCCTGGACCTGTTTGCCGGTTCCGGACAGATCGGCCTGGAGGCTCTCAGCCGGGGCGCCGCCCTGGCAGTGTTTGTGGATTCCTCTAAGGAGTCCGTCCGGGTGGTGGAGAAGAACGTGGCCTCCACCGGCCTGGGAGACCGGGCCAAAGTGGTGCTGGCGGATTTTGCCGCTTACCTGCGGGGCAGCCGGGAATCGTTTGACATTGCCTTTCTGGACCCGCCCTACCGGCAAGGGCTTTTGGAACAGGCCCTGCCCCTGGTGGCCCAGCGGATGAACCCCGGCGGGGTGATCCTCTGCGAACATCCCAAGGACGAGGTTCTGCCGGAGGAGGCTGGACCGTTCCGGCTGCAGAAAAGCTACCGCTACGGGAAGATCCTGCTCACAGCCTACCGCCGGCCGGCGGAGGAGCAGACCCAAGGAGAGACGGGAAATTGACCTGCCCACACCTGTTAAGGAGAGAGATACCATGAAACTTGCCGTTTATCCGGGCAGCTTTGACCCAGTCACTCTGGGGCATCTGGACATCATCGTGCGGGCCAGCAAGATCTTCGACAAGCTGATTGTGGGGGTGCCCACCAATCCCGACAAGCACGCCAGCTTCACCGTGGAAGAGCGGGTGGAGCTGCTGCGCCGGGCCGTTCAGGCGGAGGGCTTGGAAAACGTGGAAATCGACGGGGTGGACGGCCTTCTGGCCGACTACGCCAAGCGCCGGGGCGCCATGGTGCTGGTGAAAGGCCTGCGGGCCCTCTCGGATTTCGAGTACGAGTTTCAGCAGGCGCTGACCAACAAGAAGCTGAATCCCGAGCTGGAGACCATGTTTTTGGCCACCAGCGCCGAGAATATGTTTTTAAGCTCCAGCATGGTCAAGCAGGTGGCCGGCTTCGGGGGAGACATCTCCCACTTTGTGCCCGCCTGCATCCTGCAGACCATTCAGGAGCGGCTTTGCAACAAACTGTAAGATCACCGGCTTTTCCGGGCGCGGCAGCCCGCGTCCGTAGAATAGAGCGCTTTCCCCACCCACACCTTCCTTGGGGGAAAGAATCAGTGGACAGAGAAGAGAAAGGAATGGGTTCACCATGAGCAACAATCAGGCTACCATTGAGGATCTGATCGACGAAATGTACGACGTCCTGGACAAGGGATGGAAAATGCCCCTTTCCGCCGGCAAGGTGTTTGTGGACGGAGAAGAGGTGCGTCAAATCCTGGATGAGATCAAGGAGGAGATCCCCTCGGAGGTGCGCAAGGCGAAAGCCATCGTGGCGGACCGTGCACAGATCATCAGCGAAGCCCAGCGGGAAGCGGAGACCATCATCCGGGTGGCGGAGGAAAAGGCAAAGACCCTGGTCAACCAGGAGGAGATCGTCCGCCAGGCCCAGGCCAAGGCCAACGAGCTGATTGCCCAGGCCCAGGCCAAGTTCAAGGAGATGCGCAAGGCCAGCAACGACTACGTGGACGACCTGATGCGCCGCACCGACGAGTCCTTGTCGGAGAACCTGGCGGAACTGCGCAAGACCCGCCAGAGCATCAAGAGTTCTCAGCGCAACTCGCAAGTTTGAGGCCTTTTTTAAGCTGGCTTTTGTTAGAATCGCTGAAATTTAACAGGCAACTTTATTCCCCTCACTAGATCTAGTGAGGGGAATTTTTGTTCCCACACAATCGGGCCGAACATAGCTTCGGAGCTGGGAAATCCCTGGCTTTCCCAGGATTTCCGGGTTGCTTTTAGGGGGGAGATGTTTTATAATGAATGGCATCAGGTGGGTAAAAGTGGGTGAAAGTTCCACGTAGTGGGTGAAAGGTGGTTGAAAGTGCCACAAGATCCCCTGAAATGTCTTTTCCCCCTGAACGTGGAAAGGGAACAGCGCTTATGTTGACGGGTGAGTATCAACATAATATGGACTTAAAGGGCCGGGTGACCGTGCCCTCCAAGTTCCGTGAAGACCTGGGCGACACCTTTTATGTGTGCAAGGGCCTTGACGGCTGTCTTTTTCTGCTTTCCAGAGCCCAGTGGGACAAGCTGGTGGAGAAAGTTTCCGCCATTCCTCTGGCCCAGGGCAAAGGAATTCAGCGCTACTTCTTCTCCGGCGCCGCCGAGGTGGAACCGGACAAGCAGGGGCGCATCCTGATTCCCCAGAGCCTGCGGGAGCATGCCGGCCTGGAAAAAGACGTCACCGTGATCGGGGCGGCTGTCCGGGCAGAGATCTGGGACACGGCCCGCTGGAACGCCTACAACGAGAGCCAGACCGACGAGGCCATCGAGGCGTCCATGAACCTGCTGGACTTCTAAGGCAGGTGGGCATATGGAATTTCATCACAAACCGGTACTATTTGAAGAGACCATCTGCTCTCTGGCCATCCGGCCGGAGGGAACCTATATTGACGGCACCATGGGAGGCGGCGGCCATTCGGAGGCCATTCTGCAGCGGCTGACAACGGGAACGCTTCTCTCCATTGACCAGGACCCGGACGCCATTCGGGCTGCCGGGGAACGGCTGAAACAATATCCCCAGTCCATCCGGGTGCGGGGCAACTTCGCCCAGATGGGGGAGATCGCCAAGGCACAGGGCATGGAAGCGGTGGACGGCGTGCTGCTGGACATCGGGGTGTCCTCCTACCAGCTGGACACGCCGGAACGGGGCTTTTCCTACCACCACGACGCTCCCCTGGATATGCGCATGAGCCAGGAGGGACCTTCCGCCAGGGATCTTGTGAATACCCTGGACGAAAGGGAGCTGGCGGACATCATCTTCCGCTACGGTGAGGACCGCAGCGCCCGGCGGATCGCTCAGGGCATCTGCCTTGCCAGGGAAAAGGCTCCCATCGAGACCACCGCCCAGCTGGCGGAGATCATCAAGGAGTCGGTCCCGGCGGCGGTGCGCAGGGCCGAGGGCCATCCCGCCAGAAAGACCTTCCAAGCGCTGCGGATTGCTGTGAACGGGGAGCTGGACAGGCTCCAGGAGGGGCTGGAGGCCGGGTTCGGCCTGCTGAAGCCCGGAGGCCGCCTGGCGGTGATCACCTTCCATTCCCTGGAGGACAGGATTGTCAAGCAGCAGATGCAGGAGTGGTGCCAGGGCTGCATTTGCCCCAAGGATTTCCCCGTGTGTGTCTGCGGCAGGAAGCCTCAGGGAAAGCTGGTGTACAAAAAAGGGCTTGCCCCCTCCCCGGAAGAGGTGGAGGAAAACCCAAGGGCCCGCAGTTCCCGGCTGCGGGTAATTGAAAAACTCCCTCAGGCGTAACCCGCCGGGGAGGCGTTTGAAAAAACAGAAAGGGAACACGCTTATGTCCAGATATACTTCAGAAGCCTACGATTTTTCCCTGTTCGAGGAGAACACCTCCGTCCAGGATTCCCCCCGCTGGGACAACACCCAGCCCCAAAAGGAGCCTGAGGAGGAGGGGCGGAAGCGCTCTCGGGAAAATGTGGTAGAGCTTCCCAAACGGGAGCTGGAGAAGAACGCACGGCCCAAGCGGCACCCTCTGCGGATGCTGGGAACGGTTCTCTGCCTGGGCATTGTTTTTGCCACCGTGCTCACGGTGATTTATAATCAGGTGCAGCTCAACGAGCTGACGGACCAGATCAACACCACCACCAAGCAGCTGGAAGAGGCGGAGAGCGTGGAGATCCAGCTGAACATGGAAGCGTCCCAGCAGATGGACGGCGCCGCGGTGGAACAGTATGCCCAGGAAGAGCTGGGAATGAGCAAGATCTCCAGCAGCCAGATCACCTATGTGGACGCCTCTCAGGGGGACCAGGGCACCGTGGTGCGGGAAGCCTCCGGAGGGTCTTTGCTGGATCGTCTGTGGTCCACCATTCAGTCTTGGTTTCACTAAGCAGTAAAAAGCGCGTAATGGAACGTGCTTTGTTCGATATTGTATGGGGTTTTGAATACAGTTTTCTGGATGGGCGGCAGGGCTTCCCCCACGGGCAGCCGCGAACGCTTATCCCTGCGGGGGCGGCAAGCCCCCAGAACGCAAAGGGATGCGGCCCACGGTAGCGCGGGCCGCGTTTGTTTGCGTAAAAGACGAAAGTGTGGTATAATACCATATCCGCTGGGTTCGGCCGGAAAGCGGTACGGCCGGGGCGGGCACATAACCTGCCCCTTTGCGGAATAGAGATTGTGCGGGACCATTTGATTTTGGGATGAGGGAGGAGAGCCAAGAGGGATCTTGACTCTCATTTTACTGCTGGGTAGAGCGCAACCAAACAGACAGGCGGTGAGTGAATCGATGGCGAAAGGAACGACGGAAAAAATGTGGCGCAAGGCCATGGGCCTTACGGCGGCACTGGTGTTTATCGGGTTTGGCGCGGTGCTGGTCAGCCTGTTCCGCTGGCAGATTGTCCGGGGGGAGGAGATGAGCAACGCGGCTTTGGACCAAAGCCTGCGCAGCACCACCCTCAGCGCCATGCGGGGTTCCATTTACGATGCCACCGGCAAAGTGCTGGCCCAGAGCGCCAGCGTGTGGACCGTGGTGCTGGAGCCCGCTTACTTTGACGACTACAAGGAACGTGACCCGGATACAGTGCGGCGCACGGTGGCCTCCGGCTTGGCGTCCATTCTGGATATGGACGAGGAAGAGATCTACGAAAAGACCCAGGGAAACTCCTACTTTGTCTACCTGAAACGGCGGGTGGAAACCAGCGTCCGGGACCAGATCAACGAGTTCCTGGAAAAGAATGAAATCTCCTCCGGGGTGCGTCTCATAGAGGACTACAAGCGGTATTACCCCTACGGGACGGTGGCCTCCACGGTGCTGGGCTTTACCGGCACCGACGGCCAGGGCTTGGAGGGGTTGGAGCTCCAGTACGACACGGAGCTCAGCGGCACGGCGGGCCGGCTGATTTCCGCCCAGAACGCCTGGGGCACGGATATGCCCTTTGAGTACGAACAGTATGTGGAGGCCGAGGACGGCTACAACCTGGTGCTCACCATTGACGAGACCGTGCAGAGCATTTTGGAAAAATACCTGGCGGAAGGCGTGGAGCAGTTCAACGTGAAAAACGGCGCCGTGGCCATCTGCATGGACGTGGACACCGGGGCGATTCTGGGCATGGCCGCCACCCCCACCTACGACCCCAACGACCCCTTCACCATTTACGATGAGGGGCTTCAGGCGGAGATCGACGCCCTGTCCGGCGACGAGCAGGACGAGGCCTTCAACGCCGCCCAGCTGAAGCAGTGGCGGAACAAAGCTGTAACCGACACCTACTACCCCGGCTCCGTCTTTAAGATGGTCACCTACGCCATGGGCCTGGAGGAAGGGGTGGTCACCGAGGACAGCACTTTCACCTGTACCGGCGGCATCATGGTGGAAGGCTACCCTGAGCCCATCAGCTGCTGGAAGCACGCCCCGGGCCACGGCCTGGAGACCTTCCGGGAGGGACTGTACAACTCCTGCAACCCCTGGGCCATTCACATCGGCCAGCTGCTGGGAGGGGAGACCTTCGCCAAATACCGGGAAGCCTTCGGCTTTACAGAGAGCACCGGCATTGACCTGCCCGGCGAGGCGGTCACCCTGTACCATACGGAGTCTGAGCTGATCAATACCCCGTCCGACCTGGCGGTGGAATCCTTCGGCCAGAACTTCTCCATCACCCCCATCCACATGATCACCGCGGCGGCTGCCATCGCCAACGGCGGGAACCTGGTCACTCCCCACGTGATGGACCGGATTGTGGACCAGAACGGAAATATTGTTAAGACGGCGGACACCAGTTACCGCCGGCAGGTGGTCTCTCAGGAGACCTGCGACGTGATTATTGACATTCTCCGCCAGAACGTGGAAGAGGGCACCGCCACCGGCGGCTATGTGGCAGGATACCGGGTGTGCGGCAAAACGGGCACCTCGGAGAAGGTGGCCCAGCACAACGAGGACCCTTCCAAACCCATGGAGTATATCGCCTCCTTCTGCGGCTTCGCTCCGGCGGAGGACCCCAAGTACGCCTTGCTGGTGTTCTTTGACGAGCCCGACGACGACACCAACGGCGGCTACAATGGCGGCAACGCGGTGGCGGGACCCTATTTCGCCAAGATGATGGAGGAGATCCTGCCCTATCTGGGTGTGGAAGCCCAGTACAGCGAAGAGGAATACGCCGCGCTGGATACCATAGCGCCCAACGTGACAGGGCTCACCCTGGAAGAGGCATACGCCGAACTGGAAGAGGCCGGCCTTTCCTACTATGTGGTGGGCGACGAGAGCGACGGCTCCATAGAGGTCACCGCCCAAGTGCCGCAAAGCGGAGGCGCGGTGCCCAAGGACGGCAAGGTGGTGCTGTACACCAACGGCTACGACGAGGACTCCACCTATGTGGAGGTGCCCAGCTTTATCGGCTTCGACGTGACCAACGCCAGCTACCTTGCCAGCATTAACCAGCTGCAGATCAGCGTCAGCGGCTCCTCTTCGGAGACCGCCGAGGTGACCGGACAGAGCGTTCAGCCTGGGGAAAAGGTGCAGATCGGCACGGTGATCAGCTTGTCCTTTGTGGATAACACCAACGCCGAAACCGGCGCCACGGTGGAAACCGAGTAGCCCGGGCAGAACAGACAAAACCATGGAAACGCAACGAGAGGGGTAGGAACATGAACAGCTTGCTGTATTTGTTGGTTTCAGTGATCGCGTTCGCCGTTACGGCCTTGTTGGGGAAGTGGATGATTCCCTTCCTGCACAAGCTGAAGTTCGGCCAGACCATCCGGGAAGTGGGGCCCAGCTGGCACAAGAACAAGCAGGGCACCCCCACCATGGGCGGGCTGATGTTCATCCTGGGCATCGCCATTGCCATGATCTGCTGCCTGCCGGCCTTCTATTCCCTGGGGATCGAGGAGACCATCCTGCAGAAGGCAAAGGCCTTTGCCGGGCTGGGCATGGCGGTGGCCTTCGGCGCCATCGGCTTTATGGACGACTACATCAGCATTCTGAAAAAACGCAATCTGGGGCTGACGGAACGGCAGAAGCTGGTGCTCCAGTTTGCTGTGGCGGCGGCCTACCTGGCCTCGGTGGCCATGGCGGGAGGGACCACCGCCACCACCATCCCCTTTGTGGGGCAGCTGGACCTGGGATGGTTCTACTATCCTCTGGCGGCCGTTCTCATAGTGGGCATTGTCAACGCCGTGAACTTTACAGACGGCATTGACGGCCTGAACACCACGGTTTCCTTCTTTGCCTTTTTGTTCCTGGCCCTGTGTGCCGGCACCCTGTCCATGACCGGGCTTTCCGCCTTGGGCATGGCAAGCGCCGCCGCCTGCATCGGCTTCCTTATTTGGAACTGGCACCCCGCCAAGGTGTTCATGGGGGACACGGGTTCCCTGTTTATGGGGGGCATGGTGTGCGCCCTGGCTTTCGGCATCGATCTGCCCGTTCTGCTGCTGCCGGTGGGATTTGTGTACCTCTGCGAGATCGTCTCCGTGGTGCTGCAGGTTTCCTATTTCAAGGCCACCCATGGCAAGCGGCTGTTTAAAATGGCTCCCATCCACCACCATTTCGAAATGTGCGGCTGGAGCGAGGTGAAGATCTGCGTGGTCTTCGGCCTGGTGGCCCTGTTGGGCGGCGCCATTGCCCTGGCCTGCGTGATCTACGGCATGTAACTTGGGAAAAGACTTTTGCCTTCCTGTTTGGAAGGGATATTTGTTGGAAAGACTAAACATCGATTGAACCTAGAGAAAGGAGGGATCGCCATGGCGGCAGCGGGTAGAACCGCCCGGGGCCTGCGCAGAGTGCCGGGCACCGCGGCTCCCCAGGCTCCGCGGACCAGACAGGAGCCCCGGGAAGAACGACGCCGGCGCCGGCCGGTGCAGTATAAGCTGTTCAGTTTGGGGGCCGGCCTGGATATGCCCTTGCTGATATTTATCCTGGTGCTTCTTGCCATAGGCCTGGTGATGCTCTTCTCCGCCAGCTATGCTTACAGCTATTTCCACTACGGCAACAGCTACTTCTTTATCTCCCGGCAGGCTGTGTTTGCCGTGGCGGGAGTCATCGCCATGCTGGTGATCTCCACCTTCGACTATCACCGGTTCCACCAGTTGGCCATTGTCATTTTCGGTATCTCCGTCTTTCTGCTGGTGTTCCTGCTCATCTGCCGGTACGCCCACATCGAGTCCATTGCAAGACCGGAGGGCACAGCCACCCGCTGGCTGGATTTCGGCTTTGTGTCCTTCCAGCCCTCGGAGATTGCCAAATTTGCCCTCATCGTCATGTTTGCCCACATGATCTCCCAGAACCTGGAGAAAATGGGCACTTTCCGCTACGGGGTGGTCCCCTATGTGGGGATTCTGGCCCTGTTCGCGGCGCTGATCTACCTGGAGGACCACCTGTCCGCCACCCTGATTATTTTGGCGCTGGGAGCCATTCTCATGTTTGTGGGGGGCACCAAGCCTAAGTGGTTTATTCTGGGAATCATCTTGCTGGCGGCAGGTTTGACGGCCATTCTGATGGTCAAGGGCGGCTACCAGGTGAGCCGGATTATGGTTTGGCTGGACCCCTTCTCCTCGGAGCTGGACCCTGACCTGACCCACCAGACCCGCCAGTCCCTGTACGCCATCGGTTCCGGCGGCCTGCTGGGGGTGGGGCTAGGCCAGTCCCGGCAGAAGTACCTCTACCTGCCCGAGCCCCAGAACGACTTCATCTTCGCGGTGGTCTGCGAAGAGCTGGGCATGGTGGGCGCCCTGGTGATCATTGTGCTGTTTGCCATGCTTATCTGGCGGGGGGTGTATATCTCCGTTCACGCCAAGGATAAGTTCGGCATGCTGCTTGGTTTGGGCATCACCTTCCAGGTAGGGCTCCAAACGGTGCTGAACATCTGCGTGGTGACCAACACCATCCCCAACACAGGCATCAGCCTGCCCTTCTTCAGCTACGGCGGCACAGCGCTGCTGATGCTGCTGGGGCAGATGGGCATTTTGCTGAATATTTCCCGAAGCGCCAACGTGGAAAAGACGTAAGAACAGGGAGGTCTTTTCCAAGTCTTGAAAAAAGGAAGTGGATTCGGAATGAAAGTTTTGTTCACCGGCGGCGGTACGGCGGGGCACATCAACCCGGCCCTGGCCGCGGCCGGCTACCTGCTCCAGAAGGA
>CALWCD010000046.1 GCA_944376265.1 uncultured Clostridia bacterium
GAGGACGCTAAAATGTTACCCAAACAAGAGGTTGTGGCCATGCTGCTTGCCGGTGGCCAGGGCAGCCGTCTGGGCGTTTTGACGAAGAATCTCGCCAAGCCCGCGGTGCCTTTCGGTGGGAAATACCGCATTATCGATTTCCCCCTTTCCAACTGCGTAAACTCCGGCATCGAGACCGTGGGTGTTCTCACCCAGTATCAGCCCCTGGAGCTTAACGACTACATCGGCAACGGTCAGCCTTGGGACCTGGACAGCAACACCGCCGGCGTGCACGTGCTGCCCCCTTACCAGAAGCAGAAGAAAACCGACTGGTACAAGGGCACCGCAAACGCCATCTACCAGAACATCCCCTTCATCGAGCGGTATAATCCCGAGTATGTGGTGGTGCTTTCCGGTGACCACATCTACAAGATGGATTACTCCAAGATGATCTCCTTCCACAAGGAGAAGGGCGCTGCCTGCACCATCGCCGTGTACGAGGTTCCCATGGCGGAGGCCTCCCGCTTCGGCATTCTGAACACCAACGAGGACGGCTCTATCTACGAGTTTGACGAGAAGCCCAAGGTGCCCAAGAGCAACAAGGCTTCCATGGGTATCTACGTGTTCACCTGGGACAAGCTGAGAAAGTACCTGGAGGACGACGAGAACGATCCCAAGAGCCAGAACGACTTCGGCAAGAACGTGCTTCCCACCATGCTGGAGGCCGGCGAGGCCATGTACGCCTACCGGTTCGAGGGCTACTGGAAAGACGTGGGCACCATCGACAGCCTGTGGGAGTCCAACATGGACCTGCTGGATCCCAATGTGCCCCTGGAGCTCAACGACAACGAGTGGCGCATTTTTTCCCGCAACCCTGTCATGCCCCCCCACTATGTGGCCAAGGGCGCTACCCTGCAGAACTCCCTGGCGGCGGAAGGCTGCAACGTTTACGGCACCGTGGACTTCTCCGTGCTGTTTGCCGGTGTGTATGTAGCTCCCGGCGCCGTGGTGCGGGATTCCATCATCATGCCCGGCGCCCGCATTGAGGAAGGCGCGCAGGTGCAGTACGCCATTGTGGCGGAGAACTCCGTGGTGGGCGCAGGCGCCGTTGTGGGCCAGCGTCCCGAGGAAGTGGAAAACAAAAAGGACTGGGGCGTGGCCGTGATCGGCCCGGGCTGCAAGTTGGCGGCGGGTGCCGTTGTACCCCCCAAGGCTATGATCGATGCTGAGGAGGTGGAGAAGTAATGCGCGGCAATGATGTGATTGGCATTTTGTTTGCCTATGTACATGAAGAACGGGTGCGTGAACTGACCCAGAACCGGGTGATGGCTTCCATCCCCTTTGGCGGGCGCTACCGTCTGGTGGACTTCCCCTTGTCCAACATGGTGAATTCCGGTATCAACAAGGTGGGCGTTATCACCGAGCAGAACTATCAGTCCCTGATGGACCATCTGGGCTCCGGCAAGGCCTGGGACCTGTCCCGGAAGCGGGAAGGCCTGTACCTGCTGCCTCCCTTCGGCGCTGAAACCATGCGCACCGAGGGCAAGATCAGCTCTCTGGCTTCCATCATGCGTTTCCTGAAGAACTCTCACGAGGAGTATGTGCTCCTTTCCGACTGCGATACCGTAGCCAACATCGACTACAAGGAAGTGTTCCAGCTCCACACCGAGAAGGAAGCTGACATCACCATTCTTTACCGTCACGGCACCTCTCCCGACACGGACAAGAACGTGGTCTACACCGTGGACCCCGAAGGGTTTGTGCGGGATATGGTGGTCAAGCGCGGCAGCGACACCGACTGCAACTTCGGCATGGGCATGTGCCTTATCGGCCGCAAGCGCCTGATGGCCATGATCGAGGAGTGCATGGGCCGGAATCTGTACGATTTCGACCGCGACCTGCTCCAGCGCAACCTGCCCGAGATGCGGGTGGTGGGCTACGAGTTCACCGGCGCCGCATACAGCATTTCCTCCTTCAGCAGCTACTTTAAGGCCAACATGGCCCTGATGGAGCCCAAGGTGCGCACTCAGCTGTTCGAGGCCAACCGTCCCATCTACACCAAGGTGCGTGACGACATGCCCACCCGGTACGGCCTGGGCGCTGTGGTTTCCAACTCCATCGTGGCAGACGGCTGTGTCATTGAAGGCGAAGTGGAGAACTGCGTGCTCTTCCGGGGCGTGCAGGTGCACAAGGGCGCCAAGCTGCGCAACTGTGTCATTATGCAGGACGCCATCATCGGCGAGAGCAGCCGGCTGGACTACGTTGTGGCCGACAAGGACAGCGTGTTCGATCCCAACCGCACGCTGATGGGCTACCAGACCTATCCTGTGTTTGTGGCCAAAGGCAGCAAGGTGTAAGTCCCACCGTCTGTTCCCGCGCCCGTTTCGCTCACGGCGGGTCGCCCCTGGTAGACCTGGGGAAGCAGGTACGGAAATCTTGTGAGTGGAAAGCAGAGGTACCCTATGAAAGTTCTATTTTGCGCCAGCGAGGCGCTGCCCTTTTCCGCCACCGGCGGTCTGGCCGACGTAGCCGGCTCTCTGCCCCAGGCGCTTCGGACCCGTCTTGTGGGCTGCCGGATCGTTGTGCCCCTGTATGACGGCATCTCTCAGGAATTGCGGGACCAGATGCGTTTTGTCACCAGCATCAGCGTGCCGGTGGCTTGGCGGAGGCAGTACTGCGGCATCTTCGAGGCAAAGGTCAACAACGTGATCTACTACCTCATTGACAACCAGTACTACTTCAAGCGCAACGGCATCTACGGCCACTTTGACGACGCGGAACGGTTCGCGTTCTTCTCCCGGGCCATTCTGGAGATGCTCCCCTATATCGATTTCAAGCCCGACATCATCCACACCAACGACTGGCAGACCGCTCTGGTGCCTGTGTACTACCGGCTGTTCTACGCCAACAACGAGTGGTATTCCGGCATCAAGACACTGTTCACCATTCACAATATCCAGTATCAGGGCCAGTATGGCAAGGAGATCCTGGAGGATGTGTTCGGCATTCCCAACTATGAGAGCCAGCTTTTGGAGTATGACCGGTGCGTCAACCTGATGAAGGGCGCCATTGAGTGCGCCAACTGGGTGTCCACTGTCAGCCCCACCTACGCCCAGGAGATTTTGGACCCCTGGTTTGCCCACAAGCTGGACCCCATACTCCGGGAACGGAGCTGGAAGCTTTCCGGCATTTTGAACGGCATTGACACCGTCAACTACGACCCTGCCAACGACCCCAACGTGTACGCTCCCTACTCCAGGGAGGACCGTTCCGGCAAAGCCATTAACAAGCAGAAGCTTCAGGAACGGCTGTGCATCGAGGTGGACCCGGACCTGCCCCTGGTGGGCATGGTCACCCGTCTGGTGTCCCACAAGGGCCTGGATCTGGTGAAAGAGGGCATCGACAACGTGATGGAGTATTCCAACGCCCAGTTTGTGGTGTTGGGAAGCGGCGACCTGGAGTATGAAAACTACTTCAAGTGGATGCAGGAGAAGTATCCCGGCCGGTTCGTCATGTGCCTGGGCTTTGTGCCGGAGCTGTCCCGGAAAATCTACGCCGGGTCCGACATTTTCCTCATGCCCAGCAAGAGCGAGCCCTGCGGCCTGTCCCAGATGATCGCTCTGCGGTACGGTTCCATTCCGGTGGTCCGGGAGACCGGCGGCCTGAAGGACTCCATCACCGACAGCGGCGACGGCCAGGGCAACGGCTTCACCTTTAAGACCTACAATACCGGCGACATGCTCCACTCCCTCCACCGGGCCATCTACGCCTACAATTCCGACAAGGAAGGCTGGGACGTGCTGGTGGATCGGGCCATGGGCTGTGACAACAGCTGGGGCAAGTCCGCCAACGAGTACATCCGTCTTTACAAACAGATTTTAAAGGGTTAATGTTTAGTCTATCCTCCAATGAGAAAGCTCCCCGCTCTGGGGAGCTTTCTTAATTTCAAGAAGGAACTGGGAAGGAAAGCCGGGGGAGAGGTGACAACCGGGAAATGCATGGAGGTTTGCCAAACGTGGGGTTTGTCACTTTTTGTTGTGCCACAGGCTGATCCGTGATATAATAGCAATAACCACCTTTTTTGGCCAGGGTGTCGGGCTGCCCCGAGAGAGGCGTTCGGGGCCCTGGCTGGGTGCTGGTATGTAAAAACGCGGCAGGTTTTGCGGCTGCTGTGAAAAACAAAAAGGAATCCATTGCCATGATACAGATGACTTGGAGAGAAAAGCTGTACTACCCGGTGGGTGAGGTGATGGCCGCCTTGCTGGTGGCCCAGCCCCTGCTGGATGTGCTCTCTTACTTTATGAGGCTGGCGGACGGCACCTGGCTGACCACCACCCTGCGGATGCTTCTGCTGCTGACGGTGTGCCTGTATGGGTTTGCCATCACGGAGAACCGCCGTGCCTACTACGTGATGTATGGGGTGGCGGCAGGGTTTTGGCTGCTGCACATGCTCAACAGTTTCCGCCTGGGCTACCAGGACCCTGTGGGGGACGCGGCGGAATATTTCAAGCTGATCCAGTTCCCCCTGTGGGCTCTGTCGTTTGTCACCTTTTTCCGGCAGCGAAAAGACCTGGATTACCAGGTTATCGGGGTGCTGGCTGCCAACTTCGGCATCATCCTGGTGGTGATAGCCCTTTCCTATGTGGTGGGACACCCTGTTTACACCTACGATTACCCCGACAGGAACGTGTTCATCGGCATTTTGGGCTGGTTTGGCGTGGCCAATTCCCAGAGCTCCATTTTGACGCTCCTGGTGCCGCCCCTGCTTCTTTGGGGACTGCGGAGCCGGCGGCTCTGGCAGTTCTGTCTGTGCTGCCTCTTCGGGTTTGGCCTGCTGTACTTTACCGGCACCCGCCTCACCTACTACGGGGCCATTCTCATCGCGCTGACCTTCTTGGCGCTGCTGGTGCTTCGGCGGCAGCAGCTGCTGTTCTGCATTCCCCTGTGCGTAGCGCTTGTGGCCCTGCTTGCCTGCCGGGGAATTTCGCCCATGGCGGAGCGCCAGGCCCTCACCGCCGATTCCTATGGCATCTACCAGGAAAAGGCGGACGAGATCATGGGGGAGGACAAGGACTTTGTGTATGAGGAAGGGGAGGAGATCCCCCCGGAGATTCTGGAGAAGATCACCAAGGTGTATACCGACGTGTATGGCAAGCCGGGGCTTTACGGAGCCACCCTGCTGGAGGATTTGATCCAGGAGTTCGGCCTGGAGGCGGTGATGGAGCAGTACCACTACGCCACTGATCCTCAGACCCTGTACAATTCCCGGGTGAAGAAACTCACCGCCATGGAAATGGTTTGGCAGGACCAGGACGCCCTGACCAAACTGGTGGGGGTGGAATACGCCCAGTGCCATGTGGGGGACCATATTTACGACCCGGAAAATGACCTTCCCGCCCTGCTGTACTATTACGGCTACGCCGGGGTGGCGTTGTACGGGCTGTTCGTGCTGTATTTTACGCTCCTCTGTGTCAGAGGGCTTTTGGAGGATTGGCGCAGGGTGCTGTGCATCGAGTTTGGCGTGCCGGCCATGGTGTTCGCCCTGATGCTGGCCGGCGCCCAGTTCTCCGGGCAGGTGCTGCGCAAACCCAGTGTGACCGTGTACGGGTCGGTGGCGGCGGCGCTGCTGTATGTATATTTGCATCCCACCCGGGAGACCGCCCGGGCTGTGGAGGCGGGGGACAGGTTTGTGGAACGCTCGGTGAGCAGGCCGAGGAGATGGGTCAAAGGGGGTACGCTATGAAAGGGATCTATCAGGCCGTGAAAGGGGCCGTTGAGGAAAAGCTTTACTGGATCGTGGGCGCTCTGCTGGTGATCCAGCCGCCTTTGGATGTGCTCTCCTATTTCCTGGCGGAACGGGGAAACAACTCCTTCTCCACCGCCCTGCGGTTTCTCATGCTGATGGCGGTGGCCCTGCTGGGCTTTCTCGTCAGCGACAGGAAGCGGATTTACGTGATCGTCTACGGGCTTATGGGCCTGTTCTGGGCCGCCCATGTGGTGAACTGCTACCGCATAGGATACCAGTCCATGGTGGCGGATACAGCCAACTATCTTCGGATTATGAACTTCCCCATTTTCACCCTGTCTTTCATCACCTTTTTCCAAAAAGGGGATGGAATGCGCAAGGTGCTTTACACCGCTGTGGCCATCGACTTGGGGGAGATTATCCTGTTCACTGCCATTCCCTGGCTTATCGGCCAGCCGGTGTACACCTATGAGATCCTCCAGCTGGGGGTGATGGGGTGGTTCAGCGTGGCGAACGCTCAAAGCGCCATTGTGGTGCTGGTGGCGCCCCTGGCCATTCTCTTCGCCTGGAAAACCAAAAAATATCTGGTGTTCCTGCTGGCGCTGGTGCTGTCCTTCGGGCTGATGTTCATCACCGGCACCAAGTTCACCTTCTACTCCATCTTCATCATTGCCGGGGCGTTTATCTTCCTGTTTGTACTCCAGTACAAAAAGCAGAGCCTGCGGTTTGTGCTCCCCCTGTTGGGTGTGCTGGTGCTGGTGGTGGGATTTCGGAATTTCGCTCCCATGCGGGTGCGGGAAAGCATGTCCCAGTACGCATTGAACAATTACCAGCAGCTGGTGGAGGAGAGCCTGAAGAACAGCGGGGCTGATACGGGGACCCTGGAGGAGATCAAGGAGGAACTGGAGAAAAGCCCTGGGAACACCCCCGGCGAGGAGGAGCGGATCCAGCGGCTGCGGGACAGCCTGATCGGCGTGTATACCGACCCGGAGGTCTACGGACCCTTCTTCGAGAGCTTCTACAAGCGGTTCGGTGTGTACAATGTGATGGAGGCCTACAACTACACCTCCGACTCCAGCATTTTGTCCGACTCCCGGGTGCGCAAGTCCATGTTTGCCAAGCTGATGTGGGAGGAAAAGGACACCCTCACCCACCTGCTGGGATTCGAGTACAGCGACATGCTCTACGAGGGGGATATTTTCGACCTGGAAAACGATTTCCCCGCGGTGTTCTACTTCTGCGGGTACATTGGGTTCGGTCTGTACATGGCCTTCTTTGCCCTGTTTGTGGTGATGATCTTCAAGGCCTTTGGGCAGGACGTGGCAGCTGCCTGGAAGGCTCAGAAGGGAAAGAAACGGCGTCTCCCCTTGAAAAGTTTGGCCTCCTTTGGCGGGGGCGTTCAGCGGTTTCTCACCGTGGAGATGGGCGCCGTGGGCATGATGTTCCTGCTGGCCGCCATTGCTGCGCAGATCTCCGGGAACGTGCTGCGCCGGCCAAACGTTACCGTATACTTTGCCGTGGCGGCGGCCTACTTGTGCTACCTGACCATGATCCAGCGGAAAAAACAGCAGCGCTGAACCAGCTCTCACAGATCTTTCAAGACCGCAGGTGAAAACCTGTGGTCTTTTTTTGCCGGGCAGGAGAGGGGAAAATAGTATTTGACAAATTTCTGTCAGCGCGCTACAATAGGGGTCGAAAAATGAAATAAGGGGTGCCCGCTTTCAGGCGGCTGAGAGGAGCTTCGAGCTTAAACCCTTTGCCCTTCCGGGCAGGAACCTGATTCGGATAATACCGACGTAGGAAGCATTTCAACATAGTGGGGCAGGCGCATCGCCCTGGTTCCCGGCGCGGGGAAAAGTCCTCGCGGCGGCGGAAATGTTTTTTACGCTGTTCGGATGGTTTCCGGACAGCTGTTTTTTTGGCAGCAGCTGGAACGTTCCGACGGTTCTCATTTTTCGCAAATTTATTGTGAGAGGAAGAACGAACATGAACTCTGCTACCAAAAAGACCGTCAACCTGGTGCTGGGCGGCGTGATGATCGCCATGGCCACTGTGCTGGGTTTCCTGAAGCTGTGGGAGGCCCCCTACGGCGGGTCTATCACCGTGTGCTCCATGCTGCCCATTCTGTTTTACAGCTACCGCTGCGGCCTGAAATGGGGCCTGGGCGCCGGGCTGGTGAACAGCGTGCTGCAGCTGCTGCTGGGCATGAGCGCCCTGCGTGGACTCACCGCCGGCACCTTGATCGGGTCCATTTTCCTGGACTACATCCTGGCCTTTACCGTTTTGGGCCTGGGGGGCATGTTCCGGGGCAAGCTGAAAAACGACGCCGCTGCCTTTACTCTGGGAAGCCTGGTGGCCATGCTGCTGCGGTATTTCTGCTCCTTCCTGTCCGGATGGATTCTGTGGGCCGCCCTCTGTGATGCCACTTACATGCAGGAAGTAATCGGCACCTACATTCCCGCCCTGGCCAATGTGTCTGGCACCACCTTGGCTATTGTGTACTCCCTGGTATACAACGGCGTGTACATGATCCCCGAGATCATCCTGACCTGCGTGGTGGGATTCCTGCTGGTGCAGTTCGCCGGAAAGCAGATTCTGGACAAGCCTGCTTCAGAGCGGTAAAACCCTTCATCCCAGACAACAAGCGGCTCTCCCCGAAAAGGGAGGGCTGTTTTTTGTTCTCCCAGATTCTGTGTTGTATGCGTGTTGTATCGGTGGGGAAAAATGTGGCTGTCAAATGGCCGCAGCCGGAAAATCTGGGCAAGGAGCCTGCGGGCAAAAAAGAAACGCACTCCACAAAAGTGAAATTCGCGACTTGCCTGGGGTGCAACCCCTGGCTGTACTAGAAAAAACTGAAACCAAACAAAAACGCGGGCAAAAAAGAAACGCACTCCACAAAAGTGAAGTGCGCGTCTTGGGTCCAGCGTCACGCTGGTGGTGGAGATGGCGGGAATCGAACCCGCGTCCGAAAAAGGATTACCAAGGCTTTCTACGAGCGTAGCTTTTGTTTTAGAATTCCCGCGGCCTCACGCCCAAAAGCAGGCTGGAGGCTTTGGTAGCCCTTAAGCCGTGACGGGGGTAAGGGCGTAGCCCCGTTCACGTTCACCGCTCATCGACGCTCTATCCCCGGCCGCGGTGCTCCGGGGTAGAACGGCTGCTTAGTTAAGCAGCAACAGCAACAGTATTGTTGTCGTTTAATTTTAAAGGTTGCGGATTTTATAGCGGTCCCGCACCGCTGCTCGCTTACCAGGGCTCTCCTTCCCCGTCGAAACCTTTACATCCCCATACTTTTATCGATTGCGTTCCTTCAAGGTCCGCTCGATGTCCCGCTTGGCAGCTTTTTCCGCCATGTCGGCCCGCTTGTCGTAAAGCTTTTTGCCGCGGCATAGTCCCACCTGGACCTTCACCCGAGAATCCTTGAAGTACAGGGACAGGGGAATCAGGGAGTAGCCCTGCTGCTTCACGATGCCGTACAGCCGCAGGATCTCCTTCTTGTGCATCAGCAGCCGGCGCACCCGCATGGGGTCCCTGTTAAAAATGTTCCCGAAGTCGTAAGGGCTGATGTGACATCCGTTTAACAGCATTTCTCCGTTTACCACGGAGCACCATGCGTCTTTCAGGTTGGCCCGTCCCTGGCGCAGGGATTTCACTTCCGTGCCCACCAGTTCGATGCCCGCCTCAAAGCTCTCTTCCACGAAGTAATCGTGGAAGGCTTTTTTGTTCTGTGCAATGGTTTTTGTGTTGGCTTTGCCTGCCACGACAACTCCTCCTTTTCACCGTCTTGCCGCCAAGCCCTATTATTATAGCACATCTCACGGTCGAAAGGCAAGGGATTTTGGGGAATAGAAAAAAGGGACCGGAAAAAACCAGTCCCAGAGATTTCGTTACAGCTGAGGGTAGAGCTCGTCGAAAATGGCCCGGTTCAGGGAGGCTGTGTCCCGGCACTCCGCCACAACGGTGATCACCGCGTCTTTGTCACGGCAGAGAATGGACAGCTGGCCGTATTTGCCGTCTGCCCGGAAGGTGCCCTGCTCGCCGCCCCAGAACAGGTAGCCGTACCCGTGGGCGCCGTTGTCCACCTGCTTTTTGGTGCTCTCTTCCACCCACTGGGGAGAGAGCAGCTGTCTGCCGTTCCAGCGGCCTTTCTCCAGGTAGAACCGGCCGAAGGTGTGCAGCTCCGACAGAGTGAAGAACAGCCCGCCCGCTCCAAAAGTGTGACCCAGGGGGTCCACTTCCCAGGTGGGGCGAGTGATGCCCAAATGCTGGAACAGCCGAGGGGTCAGGTAGGAAACCAGGTCGCAGCCGGACCGGCGCTGCACCAAAATGCCCGCCAGGTAGGGCCCCACGTTGTTGTACACAAACTTGGTCCCTGGGGCGTGGGGAAAGGGGAGGGAAAGGGCCAGCTTTACCCAGTCGGTCTCCCGGTACAGGGGACGCTGGGCCCCCATCAGGCTGCCCTTTTCCTGGCCCAGGCACATGGTCAGCAGGTCCCGCACTGTGGCGGCCTCCAGGTGTTCTCCCACGGTTTTGGGAAGGTCTTGGGAAAAGGCATCCACCAGCCGCTCCGACAGGGACACCAGCCCCTCCTGCACGGCAAACCCCACCGCGCAGGAGGTGACGCTCTTGCTGGCGGAGTAAATATTCCGCCGGCACTCTTCGTCCCATTTCCGGCAGGCAATCTCCTCCCCGTGTTGTGTCACCTTGACGCCCAGCACCCCGAGACCTTCCACTTTTTTCTCAAAACTCTCTAAGTTCATGGCAAAAGCTCCTTTCCCGTTTTCCTCATTATAAAAAAGAGAGGGGGAAAAGTCCAGATGGCTCAAGCGCTTTTTGGAATAATCCAAAGTGGGCGGGGAAGAATACTTTTCGCGGGGCGGTGGAACGCTTCGCCAAATAACTCCGAAAACGAGGTGCCTTGTATGAATCGTTTGGAATGTCAGGTGCACAGCTGCCAGCATTTTCAGAACAACCAGTGCTGCTTGGCGGGTATCCAGGTGGATGGCCCCTCCGCCCGGGAGAGCAGCCAGACCTGCTGCGCTTCCTATGAGGAGCGGCGTCCCGGCTGCGGCCAGAATGCCATGGGTCAGAATCCTTCCGTGGAAACGGATATCGCCTGCAAAGTGAAGGGATGCGCGCACAACCAGCATGACCGCTGCCAGGCCCAGAACGTGTGCGTGGGCTGCTGCTGCGGGGACGTTTCTTCCAAAAGCGGCACCGAATGCCGCACCTTCCAGAACAAGTAACACAGCAGGGCAGAAGCGGCTTGGGGGCAGGTCTCCCAGGCCGCTTTTCCCGTTTGGGCAGGTTTTCCCTTGGCGGCGGGGGAGCGCTGTGGTATAATGTCCGCAAGCACCGATGTGACGGCGCGGTATGTCCACCGCAGGTGTGGTATCAATAGACGCTGACCGCAGGTGAAAGGGGTTTTTGCAATGGCGATCGCGCTTGTGGCGTTCGATCTGGACGGCACCACGTTGACAGAGCACAAATATTTGTCGGAGGGAAACCGGCATGCTTTAGAGGAGGCTGCCCGCCGGGGGGTGATCCTGGTGCCGGCTTCCGGGCGCATGAAGGACTTTCTCCCTCCGGAGATCACCGGTCTGCCGGGGGTGCGGTATGTGATCACCGCCAACGGCGCCGGGGTGTACGACTTGGAAGAGGGAAAATCTGTTTGGGAGTGCCTGATTCCCAACCCCAAGGCCAGGGAGGTTCAGAAGGCTTTAACGGAGTATGACCTGTTTGTGGAGTATTACCACGGGGGCAGGTCCATCACCCGGAAGGGCGATCCCCAGCGGGCGCTGTCCCATTTTGGCATGCCCCGGGAAAAGCTCCACTTTCTCACCAAGGATTACCAGTATGTGGAGGATCTGTCCACCATGCTGGAAGAGACTGGCCTGGAGCCAGAGAAAATCAACCTGCCCTTTGTGGCTCCCCCGGAGCGCCGCCGGGAGGTGTGGCAGCGGCTGGAGGCGCTGGGTGGCTTGCAGCTCACCTCCTCCATCCCGGACAACATCGAGGTGAATGTGCTGGGAGCGGACAAGGGCCATGCCCTGGAAGCCCTGGCGGGCCGGCTGGGGATTCCCCGGGAAATGGTGATGGCCCTGGGGGACAACGGCAACGACGTGACCATGCTCCGGTACGCCGGGGTGTCTGTGGCCATGGGGGACGGCTCCCAGGAGGCGAAAGACGCTGCCAGGTTTGTCACCGCGGCCCACACCCAGGATGGTCTGGCAAGGGCTTTGGAGCGGTTTGTGCTGAAGTGAATGGAAAAAAGAAAAGGGCTGTTGCGCTTTTGCAACAGCCCATTGTTATGTGAAAAATTACCCCTTGTTTTGAATGTACTGGTCGATGGCGGAAGCGGCAGTCTTGCCGGCGCCCATGGCCAGAATTACCGTGGCGGCTCCCGTCACGGCGTCGCCGCCGGCGTACACGCCTTCCCGGCTGGTGAGGCCCGTGGCCTCTTCCACAATGATGCCGCCCCACTTCTGGGTTTCAAGGCCTTCTGTGGTGGATTTGATCAGCGGGTTGGGGGAGGTGCCGATAGCCATGATCACGCAGTCCACGTCCAGAGTGAACTCAGACCCGGGCATCTCCACAGGACGGCGGCGGCCGGAAGCGTCAGGCTCGCCCAGCTCCATGCGGATGCACTCCATGCCCTTCACAAGGCCCTGGTCGTCTCCCAGGATTTTGGTGGGATTGTTCAGCAGGTGGAACACAATGCCCTCTTCTTTGGCGTGCTCCACTTCCTCGGCACGGGCGGGCAGCTCCTTCTCCGACCGGCGGTATACAATGAACACGTCCTCGGCGCCCAAACGCTTGGCGCACCGGGCGGCATCCATGGCCACGTTGCCGCCGCCCACCACCGCCACTCGCTTGGCGTGCTCGATGGGGGTGTCGCTGCCGGGCTGGTAGGCCTTCATCAGGTTGACCCGGGTGAGGAATTCGTTAGCGGAGTAGACGCCTTTCAGGTTTTCCCCGGGGATGTTCATAAACCGGGGAAGTCCTGCGCCGGAACCGATGAACACCGCTTCGTAGCCCTGTTCCAGCAGCTCGTCGATGGACAGCACCCGGCCAATGACCATATTGGTCTCCACCTTTACGCCCAGGGCTTTCAAGGTGTCGATCTCCTTCTGGACAATGTCCTTGGGCAGACGGAATTCCGGGATGCCGTAGACCAGCACGCCGCCGGCAGTGTGGAGGGCCTCAAACACGGTGACCTCATAGCCCTTCTTGGCCAGGTCGCCGGCGCAGGTAAGGCCGGAGGGACCGGAGCCCACCACCGCCACCTTGTGGCCGTTGGAAGCGGGCTTTACGGGGGCTTCCGTCACATGCTGGTTGTGCCAGTCCGCCACAAACCGCTCCAGACGGCCAATGGCCACCGGCTCGCCCTTAATGCCCCGAACACACTTTTGCTCGCACTGGCTCTCCTGGGGACACACACGGCCGCACACGGCAGGCAGGGAGCTTTGCAGGGTGATCACTTGATAGGCGCCTTCAAAATCTCCCTGGGCCACCTTGGCGATAAATTCCGGGATGGCGATGTTAACGGGACATCCTGACACGCAGGGCTTATTCTTGCAGTTGAGGCACCGCTGGGCCTCGTCAAGGGCCTGCTCCTGGGTGTAGCCCAGAGCCACCTCCAGGAAGTTCTTGTTCCGCACCTCCGGTGCCTGGGAGGGCATTTCGTTTTTCTTCAAAGACATGTTGGGCATGTCACTGCACCTCCTTCCGGAACAGATTGCAGGTCTCCTCGTAGGCGTGGCGCTCGAAGTCACGGTACATGGTGCCTCGGGCCATGGCCTCGTCGAAGTCCACCTCAAACCCGTCAAAATCGGGACCGTCCACACAGGCAAACTTGGTCTTGCCGCCCACGGTCAGCCGGCAGCCGCCGCACATGCCCGTGCCGTCGATCATGATGGGGTTCATGCTCACCACGGTTTTGATGTTGTGCTTCTTGGTCACCTGGGTGACGAACTTCATCATCACCAGGGGCCCGATGGCGATCACCTCATCGTAGGTTTCGCCTTCCTCAATAAGCTTTTCCAGGGCGTTGGTCACCAGGCCTTTCTCGCCGTAGGAACCGTCGTCGGTCATCATCACCAGCTTGTCGCTGACCGCGGCAAACTCCTCCTCCAAAATGACCAGGTCCTTGTTCCGGAAGCCCACAATGGAGTGGACCTCCGCGCCCTGCTGGTGGAGCTTTTTCGCCACAGGATAGGCGATGGCGCAGCCTACGCCCCCGCCGATAACCGCCACCTTCTTCAAACCTTCTGTCTCGGAGGGACGGCCCAGAGGCCCCACAAAGTCCTGGAGGCAGTCGCCCTCCTCCAGGTGGTTCAGCTTTTCCGTGGTGGCGCCCACAATCTGGAAAATAATGGTCACAGTGCCTGCTTCCCGGTCGAAATCCGCCACGGTAAGGGGGATGCGTTCCCCTTTCTCGTCCACCCGCAGGATGATGAACTGGCCCGGCTCCGCCTTGCGGGCGATGAGGGGGGCTTCAATTTCCATCCGGGTCACGGTGGGATTGAGCACCTGTTTCTTTACGATGCGGTACATAGACATAACTCCTTTGGGGCAGGAACGCCACCGGGAAAAACAGCCTCCCGGCGGCGTTCCTGCAAACTATCCCCTATTATAGAGGAAAAACACGGTCATTTCAACTTTTTTCTGAATTTCTTCCTCGGCGATTTTGCAAATTTTCAGGGACTGTTTTTTTACAGTTTCCCAAGGACCCGGCCCTGGCACTCCAGCCGGTCGTAGGGGCCGATGGGAATGGGGGCGTACCTGGAGTTGAAGGAGAGCAGCTGCTTGCGGCCCAGCTGCTTGATGTACCCCTCGCCGTTTAAAGCGAACACGCCCACTTCTCCTTCCCGCAGGCTGCCGTTTTCCAGCCGCTGGATGAACACAATATCCCCGTCCCTGTAGGCGGGCTCCATGCTGTCACCGTTGACCCGCAGACAGCAGTGGGCATTTTCCGGCACCCTTTCTGTGGGGATTTCCAGCCGGGTGGTGTAGTAAGTGTCCCCCAGGGGTTCGCCGGTGCCTGCGGAGACGGCCAGGTCGTACAGATTGATGTAAGTGACCCAGCCTTTCTGTTCCCGTTCCGCCTGGTGGGTCATACGGTCGTACTCCGCGGAGAGCACCGATTCCACGGCCCGTTTGCCAAAGGTGTCCAGCGCGCGGTAGTTGCGCAGCATGTTCATCTCCGCGTACTCCACGTGAAAGCCCAATGTTTTGCCATAGTTGGGATCGGTCAGGTTTTCCCGCAGGAAAAAGTCCGTGGTGGTGTTGAAAAATTCCGCCAGCTTTCCCGCAGTGGAGAGCTTCAGGCCTTCGTACCCCCGCTTGTACCAGTTGTCAATGGTGGTGTAGGGGATGCCGGCTTGGACGGACAGCATTCTCTTGTTCAGCCCGCGCCGTTTCATCAGAGCGTCCAGCTTTTCTAAAAACGTCATAGGGTTCACCTGCTTTCTTGTTCTTAAGCATAAAGCATTTTTGTCAAAAAGTCAAGAAAAATTACTCTTAATAGTAAAATAGGGTTGACAAATCTTCAAAAGAGTATTAAACTGAGGTTAGAGGACCCGAAAGAGGGAATTTTCCTTGGAGGGCCTTCAAGAAAACCCAACAGGGAAGGAGAGGACAAGCGTATGGATTACGAGAGAATGGCTCGGGAGTATTTGACGGAAGCGGAACGGATCGACCGGCGGCTGGAAGAGCTGCGGAACACAGAACGGCTTCACCGCCAGTCCGACCTGTGGGAGAGAATTGGCAGACTGATGGAGATTCGGGACGACCTTCGCGTGATGGGCCATGTGCTCCAGCGCAGGGCACTGGGGGGACAGGGTTGACCCGCCGGGAATTTGAGCAGGCCGCCTACCTGGAGGAGGAGCTTTCCGCGCTGAAAGCCGTTTCCGGCCAGGAGGAGCGGGTCCTCAGGCTGCGCCGGCTGTGGGAAGAGGCTCAGGCGCTTCCCCGGCGGCTGCCGGACCCCAAGGCGAGAATGGTGGCCCAAAAGGTGCTGGAGCACGGGGCGCCCATCCCCTGGAAGCAGATCGTGGCGGAGCTGGGTTACCGCTGGACCGTGGGAAAAGCCCGGTACGCTTACAGCCGCGTGTGCGGCCTCTGCTTCCCGGAGGAAGATGCTGGAAAGGAGGAACGTCTGTGAACATGAAAACAGGGAGCTGTCCCTATCCGGGTACCTGCAAGCATTACCGTGGAGAGGGGGAAACGGCCCACTGCGCAAGAGAGGAGTGCCCCTTCCGCATTCATGCAAGGCGGATGGTGGCAGGGGAGATCCAGAGGCTGAGCAGAGAGCCTTTTCTGGATCCCCAGGGTCAGAAAGAGCTGGAAGTCCTCAAAAGCCAGTACGCCAGGCTTCTGAGGGGAGGTGATCCCCATGGAGGGGAAACGACCCAGGCGGCCCAAAAGCCTTCGGGCCATGAAAGAGGCAGCGGAGACCTACCTGCAGGACTGTGACAAGGCCCAGCGGTTCCCCACGGTGACAGGCCTTGCCCTGGCCCTGGGGTTTTCCGGCAGGGAGGAGATGGACCGGTTCGCCCGGCAGGAGGGCGGGCAGACTGCCGCCCTTCTGGAGCGGGCCTGTTCCCAGGTGGAGGAGGAGACCCTTCAGGCGGTGTACCGCCGGGACACCAGTTCCGGGGCAAGGTTCATTCTTCAGAGCAGCTTCGGCTATGGGGAGAAGGCTTCCCACGAACCAGGACCCATCACGGTCCGGGTGGAAGGGGAGGAGGGATAAGGTGGAAGTGAACATTCCCAAAAGCGTCTTCAACCCGGCCTTTTACCCCTATCTGCGGGACAATTCCCACCGGTACCTGCTGTTTTACGGCGGCGCCGGCTCCGGGAAGAGTGTGTTTGCGGTGCAGAGGTTTCTGTACCGGCTGCTGGCCCTGCCTCTGTGCAACGTGCTGGTGGTGCGGGCTGTGGCGGCCACCAACCGGGACTCCACCTTCGCCCTGTTCCGCCAGGTTATCCGCAGGTGGGGGCTGGAGGACCTGTTCGCCTGCAAGGAATCGGATATGCGCATTGTGTGCGTCAACGGAAACAGCGTCATCTTCAAAGGCCTGGATGACACGGAAAAACTCAAGTCTGTCACCTTCCCCAAAGGGGAGCTTACGGACATCTGGATTGAGGAGGCCTCGGAGGTGCAGGAGGAGGAGTTCAACCAGCTGGACGTGCGCCTGCGAGGCAGGGGGTCCCACAAGCAGATGGTGCTCACCTTCAACCCCGTGTCCGTGCTCCACTGGCTGAAGCGGCGGTTCTTTGACCAGCCGGACCCCCGGGCGGCTGCCATGCGGTCCACCTACAAGGACAACCAATTCCTGGACCCGGACTACAAGGCCACGCTGGAGGGCTACAAGGACCGTGACCCTTACTACTATTCTGTGTACTGCCTGGGGGAGTGGGGTGTTCTGGGCCAGACCATATTCGACGCCCGGAACCTCTCCCAGCGGCTGGCGGAGCTCACCGGGCCGGTGAAGCAGGGGGAGTTTGTGTTTTCCACCTGGTTCGACCCGGAGGCAAACCAGGTGCTCATTGACAACGGGAGCATCCGGTGGGTGGACTCCCGGGAGGGCTGTGTCAAGATCTACCGGGAAGCGGAGGAGCATGGCTCCTACGTGATCGGGGCGGACACCGCCGGGGAGGGGTCCGACTTCAACGTGGGCCAGGTGCTCGACTACGCCACCGGGGAGCAGGTGTGCACCCTCCGGGGCAGGATGGACGAGGACCTGTTTGCCAAGCAGCTTTACTGCCTGGGGATGTATTACCATAAAGCCCTGGTCTCCATTGAGGCGAACTTCTCCAGCTATCCCATCCGGGAGCTGGAGCGGCTGGGGTATCCCCGGCAGTACGTCCGTCAGACGGAGGACAGCTTCACCCACAAGCTGCGCCAGAGCTACGGCTTTCGCACCAGCAGCGTCACCCGGCCCCTGGTGATCGCCGGACTGGTGGAGGTGGCCCGGGACCACGTTCAGTGGCTCAACGATGAGGACACCCTTCGGGAGATGCTCACCTTTGTGCGCAACGAAAAGGGAAGGCCGGAAGCCCAGGCCGGCGCCCACGACGACTGTGTTATGGCGCTGGCCATCGGGTACTTTACCAGGGCCCGCACCGCTCCCCTGGAGGGAGAGGAGGGGCTTTCCCCCTTTGTGTCCGTGGGCAAGCCAGGGCGCCCAGTCTTTCAGGCAAAGGGGGGATCCTGGTGAACGAGTGGACGGTGGTGACAAGCCTCTCGGTGATTGTGGGCCTGGCGGCGGCGCTGGCAGGCCCTGTGGTGAAGCTGAACGGGACCATCTCCCGGCTTTCCGCCATTTTGGAGCATGTCCTTGCCCAGCTGAGCAAGCTGGAAAGGGAGGATGAGAAGCTTCGGGCAAAAGGGGAGGAGCTTCAGAGGATGATGAACACCCGCATGGACGGGCAGGACCAACGGCTTCACCGCTGTGAAAACCGGCTGGCTCTGCTGGAACAACGGAAAGGAGCGCATTATGACAGCGATCAATTGGAAGGTACGCTTTAAAAACCCTCTGTTCTGGGCCCAGGCGGCTGCCGCCGTGCTGTCGCCCATTCTGGTGGGGCTGGGGATGCAGTGGGAGGACATGACCTCCTGGGCAGCCCTGTGGCAGGCGCTGTGCGCCGCGGTGGGGAATCCGGTGCTGCTGGTGGCGGCGCTGGCCTCCCTGTGGGCCTGTGTCACAGACCCCACTACGGCTGGGCTGGGAGACAGCCGGCAGGCGCTGACCTACACAGCCCCCAAGGCTGAGAAGGACTGAAAAAAGGGGCAGGTTCCCGGGAAGAATCCCAGGGCCTGTCCCTTTTTTACGTCACTTCAGCACCAGCGCCAGAGCGGTGATGTCGTCCTCGTGGCCGTCGCTGCGGCGTTTCCTGGCTTCGTCAATGACCCGCTGGGCCAGCAGGTTGGGGTTTTCCTCCTCGTCCCAGTGGAGAACCAGGTCCTCCAGCCATTCCTGACCAGAAGCGGTCACCCCGTCGGACACCAGCACCATCACGTCCCCAGGGGAAAGGTCCCGGTGATAGGCGGCGAATTCCACCTGGGGCATAATGCCCACCGGCACGCTGGAGGCCTCGATGATCTCCGTCCTTCGTCCCCTGCGGAGAATGGTGCAGGCCGCCCCTGCCTTGAGAAATTCCGCCCGGCCTGTAAACAGGTCCACGCAGGCGATGTCCAGCGTGGCTAGGGATTCGTCCCCGCTTTTTGCGATGAGTGCGGAGTTCACCGTCTGCAGCATGGAGTCAAACCCGATGCCGGCTTTCAGAAGGCTTTCCGCCATGGCGCAGGTCATGGCCCCATCCACCGCGGCCCGGCCGCCTGTGCCCATGCCGTCGCTGAGCACCGCCACCAGCCGGCCGCAGCCGTCGTAGAACACGCTGGCGCTGTCCCCGCAGAAGGCGCCGTTTTTGGCGCTGTACTGGGAGAACCCCCTGGCCACATCGTAGGCGGGGCGCTGGCACATCTGCAGGCGGCAGGTCTCCCCGGCGGAACTGACGCAGGGGGGAGAGAACACCCGACCGCAGGCGGCGGAGATCTCCCGGGTAAACACCGCCCGGTTCAGCCGCTTCTGCCGCTCCTTAGCCACTTCCGCCTCCACGGTCATCCGGCCGAAGCGGTCCAGCCTGCAGCAGACCTCCAGGGGCTCGATGCCGCTTTCCCGGAGGATTTGCGCCACCCGCTGAGCAGCCTCCTCGTCGAAGTTCTGGTACTGGGAGAACTCCCCTGCCATTTCGTCCAGAATGTCCGCGGTGGTCTGGAAATGCTCCTCCACCACTTCCCGGATCTGGGCCGCCCGCAGCTCCGCAGCTTCTTTCAGCAGGTAGCGGCCGTAGTTCTTGTTGATCTCGTCCCGCATCTCCCCGGAACGGCCGCACCGGTCGGAAAACTCCGGGGTGAAGTCCAGGGTGTCCACCCGGCCTTTTTCCCGCAGGCACCGGGTGAGCTTGGTGAAGTTCTGGAGGGTTTCCTCCTTGTGCTTGCGCCAGCAGACTCCCCGGGCACTGCATCCGGCGCAGATGGCCTCCACGGATCGGTCGTACACCCCCTGCAGGTTGGGGGCGCACACCGCGGAAAGCTTCTGGGAGATCTCCTCCACAGAGGTGTGCACCTGGGAAAGGGCCTCCGCCGCGTGGCGCAGCCGCAGGACGATGTTCCCCCGCAGGGCCCCGCCGCTGAGAGTGTCCTTCCGCACCCCGAACAGCTGGGCCACCCGCTGGCTTTTTGGCAGGGCCATGTACAAAATGGTGGCGGCGCCCACCTCTATGGCTCCCCGCAGCACCGTGAGCTGGGAGCTTGTCCCCACCTGCATGGAGGCCACCCCGTGAGACAGGATGAACGCCACCGCTGTGGCGATTTTCCCCATGGGGGAAAACACCCCTGCCATGAGCCCGCCCAGGCCGTAGGCGCCGGACAGGTAGGAGAGCCCTGCGGTGGAGAGGCCTTGGATCACGCCGGCGGCCACACCGGCCACCGTGCCCCCGGAGATACCTCCCAGCCGGGCGCAGTACAGCACCAGCAGCACCATGAGAATGCGTCCCAGGGAAACGCCCCCGAAGGTCACTCCGGAAAAGGCCAGCACCACCACTCCCACGGAAACGGTAAGGGCCGCCACGTCGCCGCTGTCATACACCCCGGAGGACTTGCTTCTGCCGTCTCCGGTCAGGCCCAGCAGCAGGTTTCCGGCACGCCGGAGAAAGTAGGCGCACCCGGCTCCCAAAAAGGACTCCGCCACGTACAGGGCAGCGGTGTAGCTGAGGGAGCCGTTGAGGAACACCATGGTCATGCCGGTGAGCAGCAGGGGCAGAAAGGCCGCAAGGGGGGCGAACAGCACGTGGGAGTTGACCCCTTTCAGCTCGGAGAGGGACCAGCGGATGGCCGCCACCGCCAAGAGCGCTGCCTCGTACCGGACGGGGATGTAGGTGGCGGAGGGGAGCAGGTACCCGAGGAAGGCCCCCAGCACCGCGGCCCACAGGCCCTCCCGGGGGACGCTGGCTGCCAGGGCCACCCCGAAGGGGGAGTATTTCCCGAACACCAGCCCCCGGGAGCACAGCAGGCCCCCGAAGAAGCCCACCATTTGAATGACTGCCTTCCGGGCATAGGGGGAGGCGAGGGCCTCTCCCACCCGAACACGAAATTGCCGGACTTTTGTCTCTTCCACCGAAAACACCGCCTCAAACAATAAGATTATGGAAACCGCTATGCGGCTTGTGGGAGAATTATACCCGGTGGCATTAAAAATTCCTGTCACTTATGGGAGGCGTCTTTCTGTCGGTTTGCTGGGTAAAACTCCAGTTTCACCCCTTTGGAGGAGGTTCCCACGGGCTGGTGGCGAAAAAGTCGGACAAAAAATTATGGTAAGAATTTATGTAATCTTAGACCCGCTTCTTTTCCGTTTGACAATTTCTTTGGGGAAGAGTATAATAGAGAAAATTTGAAAGAGAAACCTGTGAACGGGAGTAAGTAGCGCAGTTTGGTCCCCTTTTCAGAGAGCCGCCGGCGGTGGGAGCGCGGCAGGGGAAGCGGCGTCAATGGTCCCGGGAGGGCGGGCCGGAATCCAGCGCGCTGGGAGTATGGCCCGACGTTTTCCGCGTTAAGGAGCAAAAGCGGGCAAGGGCGCAGCCCTTGCCAATGTGGGTGGCACCG
>CALWCD010000047.1 GCA_944376265.1 uncultured Clostridia bacterium
CTGCGCTGCTCTCGGCGGCACCAGGCGGCAGGTAAGTCCGAAAACTCCAATTAGCAAAGATGGGATTTTTCTTAGCAGGAACATGGAAATCGTTCGTTTCTTCTTAGCAGGATATACATTGCAGCGCATAAAATTCTCCCGGTCCCAAACGAGCAAGAGACCGGGAGAAGCAAAATAAAAAACGCTGCAAACCAGCGAAAAATGGCTTGCAGCGGTGTTTTTGGCGTCCCAGACACGACTCGAACGTGCGACCCCGGGCTTAGGAGGCTCGTGCTCTATCCAACTGAGCTACTGGGACATATATCAAAAATATTCAATTTTCCTCCGCCCACGGACTCGAACGAACTGCCGCTTAGGAGGCGTGTGCTCTATCCTGCTGAGCTACTGAGACATTTTAATAAATATGAACTTGTATTCCTAATTTAGACTCGAACCATCTACCGCTTAGGAGGCGGTCGCTCTATCCAACTGAGCTACTGGCACATATTAAATTTTGAACTTAACAAAGTTATCCCACGCCGCCTCCTTTAGTGAACCGTAGTTAGTTCTCTTAGGAGGGGTTTGTTATATCCATTTAACTACGGAGGCGCATGGAACGGAGAGCCGGCGGAACTGTCTGAGCTCTCGTACCAAATATTTTACATCATGAAGGTTGGGATGTCAATTTGAAATTCAAAAAATCAAAAAAGAACTTGCATTTTCCCCTCTCCCGTGGTATCATATTCTCTGCGTTATGAAAGATAAAGGAGGTGTGACTTATGCCAAACATCAAATCGGCCAAAAAGCGTGTGAAGGTGATCTCCACCAAGACGATGCAGAACCGGGCCACCAACTCCCAGCTGAAGACTGAGATTAAGAAGGCCAACGCTGCCATTGCCAGTGGTGCTGAGGACAAGGCCGCTGCCGTGCGTGTCGCCATTAAGAAGATCGACCAGGCCGCTGCCAAGGGAATCCTTCACAAGAATACCGCTGCCAGAAGGAAGTCCGCCCTCGCTAAGAAGCTCAACGCTGGCGCTTAAGTTCTCCGGTGTTTGCGGAATATTCGCGGTACAAACAAAAAACAGCGTGCAGGACATGAAAATTGTCTCTGCGCTGTTTTTTTGACCATTTTTCCGGTTGACTTTTTCTCCCGAATTGGGTATGATTAACCATAAGAACCAGCATACTAAATACGCGGAGGTGTTCCTATATGAGAAGAGGAAGCAAATTGGCGTTGTTCATCGGCATGGTGGCTGCTGTGGCCGCTGTGGTTGCCGCGGTTTCCGCCCTGTTGCTCTATCTGGACCGGAAAAAGGACGACGAGGAGCTGGAGCACTACTTGGACTGCTCCATCCAGTAAAAATTTTCGAACATGTCAAAAGGGCTGTTGCCGTGCGCAACAGCCCTTTTTGTGTGAACCATACGAACTGATACCCAGTCAGTTCCCTGACGGAACGAGCGCCCGAGTCAAAACCCGGGCGCTCCCTTTTATGCATAGGAAACGTATCGTTACCAGTCGATCTCACCGCAGGAAACCGTGGGGGCGTCGGCAGGGATAGGTTCTGCCCCGTGGGTCTCCGGGCAGAAGGTCCAGCCGTGGGCAGGAGCCTTTCCATCGGAGAAGCTCACGTACTTCACCCCGGCCCAGTCGATGTCATCGGTGGTGAGGGCGGCTTCCGCCATGGGCAGGACAGCGCCGGCCTTCACAAAGGCTAGGCCCGGATACACAGTGGCCTGTACCCTATGCCAGCGTTCCCCTTCATAGACCTTACCGGTGCCCAATTCCACCCAGCTTCCGGCAGGCAGGTACACCCGCCGGGTATCCACCGCCTCGAAGAGAGGGGCCACCAGAATGTCCTCGCCAAAGAAGTACTGGTCCTCCATGGCAGCGCAGGTCTCATCTTCCGGGCACTGGATGAACATGGCCCGCAGCAGGGGCAGTCCTTGCTGGGAGCACAGGACGCTCTGGGCCATGATGTAGGGCATCAGCCGGTAGCGCAGTTCCAGCATGTGCCGGAAGGAATCGCAGAACTCCTTGGAGAAAGCCCAGGGCTCCTTGGGAGGCTGACCGTGGCAGCGCATGTGGGAGGTGAAAATACCCATAAAGGTCCACCGGTTGTACAGCTCTTCCGTGCTCTCCCGGACAAAACCGCCCACGTCGTGGCTCCAGTAGGAGAAGCCGCTGGCGCCGAAGGACAGGCCTCCACGCAGGGAGGAAAGCATGCCCATGTCGTTGTTTTCGCAGTCGCCGCCCCAGTGGAGAGGGTACCGCTGGCTGCCGGCCCAGGCGGAACGTCCCCAGATGACTCCCTCGCCCCGGTACTCCATGGTGGCGTCGTACACAGCCTTGTTGTACCGCAGGGGATACAGGTTGTGCTCGGTGAAGCCGGAGGCTCCCGAAGCGTACACGCCGGTGACCGGCGCCGCTTCGCCGAAGTCCGCCTTAATGGCAGAGACGCCCAGCTGGAACAGGCCGCCCAGCTTTTCCTGATACCATTTGACGGTCTCGGGGTTGGACAGATCCAGCACCGCGTCGTCGGTGGGCAGGTTGCCGTCGGCGTCCTTTACCGCCAGGCCCCGGGCCACCAGCTCCGGGAAAAACTCGTTTTTACGCTCACTGGGTTGTGGACGGCGGCATTGAAGAGGAATGGGACGCCTACCTCCAGCAGCTGGATGCCATGGGCCTGCAGGAGTACATCTCCATCCAGTTGGACGCTTACAACGCCTATCAGGAATCTCTGGAGTAATTTATCTCTTCACTTGTTTTCGGGGAGTATGGTCTAAATGACCGAAAAAAGGGAGTCCGGGTCGGGTTAAACCGATCCGGGCTCCCTTTTGTTCTCTTGTTGGCGGAATCAGTTCAGCTTCCGCACAGACTGCCGGTCAATCAGCTCCACATCCAGGGTGATGTGGGTCTGGGGGATCTCCTCCCCACGAATGCGCTTGAGCAGCAGCTTCACTGCCCACTCCACTTTCTTCTCGTAATCCTGGGCCACCGTGGTCAGCTTTGGTGACACATACTGGAGGACCTCCCAGTTGTCAAACCCGATAATGGAGATATCATTGGGCACGCTGTAGCCGCTCAGCCGGACCCCTTCCAGAATGCCCACCGCCAGCCGGTCCAAGGTGGTGACCACCGCGGTGGGCCGGTCGCTCATGGCGCAGAGAGTGCGGCCCACCCGCACCCCCTGCTCAAAGGACCCGTTGGTGTTGAAGAAATACCGGGCCGGGAAGGCCACTCCCGCCTCCCGAAGCACCTGGGCAAACCCCCGGATACGCTGCCGAACCACAATGGATGGCTCGTTGAACGGACAGGCAAAGGCAATGCGTTTGTGGCCGTTCTCCAGCAGGAATCTGGCGGGAACCTGCCCGCCGTGCAGGTCGTCCAGGTCCACCGTAAGAGGGTCCAGGCCGTCGTAGTACCGGTCCAGCACCACGCAGGGCACCCCGGTGTCCAGCACCTGCTTCATCTCCTCGGTGGTAAAGGTGGGATAAAACAACACTGCCCCGTCCACGCTCCAGTTGTGGAACAGGTAGATCACTTCCTTGGCCCGCCTGTACGCCCGCAGCATCACATAGTAGCCTCTGATCCGCAGCTGGAACTCCAAGGTGGCAATCATCTGCTGGCGGTAGGGATCATCCAGAATATGAATGGGCTTGTCCCCCTCCGGGACCAGCACCGTGATGATATGGGAACGCTTTCCGCTGAGGCTGCGGGCGGAAAGGTTGGGAACGTAGTTGTACTTGCGGGCAATAGCCTCCACCCGCTCCGCTGTTTTGGCGGAAACTTTGTCGTAATTGTGGTTGATCACGTTGGAAACCGTCATCACGCTGACGCCGGCTTCCTTGGCGATTTCCTTCAGAGTTGCCATACATGGACGCCTTTCTCAAAAGAAGGCCGGTTATGCCAGAACACTCTCTCGTGCAAACCGGCCTGGTAGAACTTGCAGAATCTGCGGAACATGTCTTTATTATAGCAGAGTGATTTCCCTCCGTCAATGGAATGGAAGGAACTGGAAAATCCCCCGTATTTGCCGTCTGGCTTCCCGGCACTTGCAAAATGGGCCGCCTTCTGCTATGATGGTCACATTCCGCTTTACAGAGGGAGGGAAACTCGTGAACTATGGTTCCGTCATCCAAGGCCGGTTCCTGGAAAGGCCGAACCGTTTCGTTGCCCGTGTGGAGACAGACCAGGGCGTGCAGGTGTGCCACGTGAAAAACACCGGCCGCTGCCGGGAGCTGCTGCTCCCCGGGACCGTCGTCTACCTGGAGGAAAGCCCCAACCCCAACCGAAAAACCAAGTACGACCTGATCGCCGTGGAAAAGGGGCCGCTGCTGATCAACATGGACAGCCAGGCGCCCAACCAGGTGGCGGAGGAATACCTGCCCCGGCTTTTCCCCGGCCTTGCCAGCTACCGCAGGGAAGTAACCTGGGGCTCCTCCCGGTTCGATTTTTCCCTGGAAACCGCCGGCGAAACCTGGTTTCTGGAAGTGAAGGGCGTCACCCTGGAGGAACAGGGCGTGGTCCTCTTCCCCGACGCCCCCACCCAGCGGGGAGTCAAACACTTGCGGGAGCTGTGCCGCTGCCAGGAAGAGGGGTACCGGGCCTGTGTGCTGTTTGTGATCCAGATGAAAGGCCCTTCCTATTTCACTCCCAACCGAGAGACCCACCCTGAATTTGCCCAGGCTCTGGAGGAGGCTGCCCAGCAAGGCGTCCGCCTGGAAGCGGTGGACTGCCTGGTAACCCCCTCTTCTCTGACGCCGGACGCTCCGGTTAAGATCTGTCTGCGGCCGCCCGCCCCCTGACCCCCTTATTTTTCCAGCAAAAAAAGAGGAGCTTTCCCAAAAGAAAGGGGAAGCTCCTCTCACTTTTAACGTTTCGTCCCGGGGGTTATCCTCCCACCAGAAAATCCAGCACATTCCAACCTGTAGAGGTCTGGGCTTTAAAAAGCTCTGTGTACCCACAGTTGGTGCAGGAAACCGTAATAAACTTCTTGTTTTGCACGTCGAACAGCTTTGCCAGATTCCCGCCGGTGGCCTGGAATTGGTCTGTCTCGAACTGGGTGCATCCGCATTTGGGACAGATATACTGCTTTTGTTCCACAAGGCATCTCCTCCCTTCTGTCCCCATATCATAGAGGTTTTTTCTGACAAAGGGACCTTATTTTTCCTTACAAAATTCTTACGACTTTTTTCTTCCACAAACCCCAAATAAATGGAAGAGTTCCCAAAGTGCCCGCCCTAGAGGGCTTTTTCCCGTTTATGCAAAAAATGCATATTCTCCCTTCCCCTGCCTTCCCGCAAAAACACGAAGCGTTTCTTATTGACATTTCCTCTTCTATCCCCTATGATAGTCAAGAGGTAAGATGATTGGATCATCCCAAGGAAACGCTCCCCCGTAAAATAAATTCCTGACTTTTTTGCACATGGGAGGCACATTATGCCGAAGAACTTCTTCCGGCTCACCAAAAGTGAGTCCGAGATTATGGAACTGCTGTGGAGGGAGAAGCGTCCCCTTTCCCGCTCGGAGATCATCGAACTGACGCCGGAGCGCACCTGGAAGCCGGCTTCCATCCACATCCTGCTCAACTCCATGCTGGAAAAGGGCGCCATCGAGGTGGCAGGTTTCATTCAGAGCACCAAAAATTACGCCCGAACCTTTACCCCCACCCTTGCCCCGGATGAATACATTGTGCTCCAGCTGAAGCACAGCGCCGTATTCAACCAGCAGTCCATCCTCCGCCTGGTTTCCGACTTGGTGGAAGATGTGAACGACGCGCAGCTGCTGGGCCAGCTGATTGACATTTTGGAACACAGAAAAGCCCAGCTGGACTAGTCAGGGCCAAAAGCCAAAACCCCGGAAGGAATGGGTCCTTCCGGGGTTTTTCATGCACAAAGCCTGTCTCTCAAATGGACAGCACAGCGGACACGTGGTACATTTTCTCGTCGAAAACCCGGGGCAGATTCAGCGCCTCGGTGATGTCGAAGTCCACAATGCACTCGCCTCTCAGGGCAACCACCCGGTTGCCGAAGTTGTTGTGGAGCAGTTCCACTGCATGATAGCCCATACGGCTGGCCACAACACGGTCCCGCAGGGTGGGAGCACCGCCACGCTGCACATGGCCCAGAATGGTGGCCCGGCTCTCAATGCCGGTGGCCTCCTGGATGCGCTCGGCCAGCTCCTGAGTGTGCCCCACGCCCTCAGCCACCACAATGATATAGTGGCGCTTGCCGGTGGACTGAGCCAGGCGGATGCGGTCCAGAATGTCCTTCTGGAAATCGAAGGGAACTTCCGGCACCAGGGTGGTCAGAGCGCCCACGGCCACGCCGGTATTCAGAGCGATATCACCGCAGCGGCGGCCCATAACCTCCACCACGCTGCAGCGGTCGTGGGACTCGGTGGTATCCCGGATCCGGTCGATCATCTCCATAGCGGTGTTCAGAGCGGTATCATAGCCGATGGTGTAATCGGTGCAGGCAATATCATTGTCAATGGTTCCGGGCACGCCCACGCAGGGAATGCCGGCAGCGCTCAGGTCCCGGGCGCCGCGGAAGGAACCGTCGCCGCCGATGACCACAACGCCTTCAATGCCCTGTTCCCGGCACACCCGGGCAGCCTTCTGGACGCCTTCGGGAGTGCTGAACTCGGGGCTGCGGGCGGTGAACAGAGCCGTGCCGCCATGCTGCATAATGTCGGACACACTGCGCATGCTCATCTCTTTCATGTCGTTGTTGATCAGGCCGTTATAGCCCCGCATGACGCCGAAGACTTTCATGCCAAAGCCCAGGCCGGAACGAACTACGGCTCGCACTGCCGCGTTCATGCCGGGAGCATCGCCGCCGCTGGTCAAAACTGCAATATTTTTCGCACCCATTGTAGATTCCTCCAACTATTTGAGATAGGGCAGTACATACCCACCTGGAAACTGTATCAGTAACATTATACCAAATGCGGGGGATTTATCAAGTGGTTCCACCAAGTTTTTACAGACTTGTTCCCGTTTTTTCACAATTTGGTCCCGTAATAGGCCACATTGTCTTTCCCCAGCAAATCCTCCAATGCGCGGAGCAGCGGCCGGTTGATATACACCCGATATTTTGCCGGCGCACGGAGGAGTTTGCCCGTATCCCGGAAGGACAGGTACAGGTCCGACATGCCCTCGTCAAAGATGGCCACATACTGCATGGCCTTGCGGTAACGAGGGTCCTCCTGGGAATCCAGCCTCAGGTAAAGCCCGGGACGGACCTGCTTGCCGGGAGCCGCGCCCAGAAGCGTGGGGTCCGCCGGCCGCGCCACAGACTGACACACCAGCTCCGGCTCCTTGTCCTCGGCGAAGTTGAGCTTACCCTGAACCTCTACCACAGAGCCCTCCGAGAGAATTCCCCCGAACTGCTCCAGCACCTTGGGAAACACCAGCACGGTAATGGCTCCGTACATGTCCTCCAAGCTCACGAAGGCCATCTGCCCGCTGCTCCTGGTGATCTTCTTCCGCACTCCGGTGACAAGCCCCAGCAGGGAGACCCACTGGCCGTCCTGATACCGGCCCGCCGAATCCTCCTCGGCGCTTTGGAGGATCTCGTCCATCCGGACATAGCCCCCCTCCTGGTACAGTCCGCTGTAAGCCGACATGGGGTGGCCGGAAAGGTACATCCCGGTGACTTCCTTCTCCATGGCCAGCTTGTCCGCCTGGGAGAAGTCCTCCTGCTTTTCCAGAGGCACCTCTCCTCCCTCCTGGGACCCGGGGGTGTCGAAAAAGCCCATTTGACCCTCCACGTTCCGGCGCTTGTCCGCCTCCAGGGAATCCAGCACCCGCTCTACCGACAGAAGCATTTCCCGGCGGTTGTTCCCCAGGCCGTCCAGGGCGCCGCACTTCACCAGGCTTTCAATGGCCCGGCGGTTCATGTCCCGGCCGGAGACCCGCTTGCAGAAATTGTAAAAGGAGGTGAACTCTCCTCCGCCGCGGCGCTCCTCCACCATGCGGGCGATGACTCCCCGGCCCAGGTTCTTCACCGCAAGCAGGCCGAAGCGGATGCTGTTTCCCACCACCACAAACCCGCTCTCGCTGTAATTCACGTGGGGCGGCAGCACGGCAATGCCCAGCCTGCCGCACTCCTCAATATACTCCGCCACCTTCCCCGTCTGGCCCAGCACGCTGGAAAGCAGGGCAGCCAAGTACTCGCAGGGGTAGTGGCACTTGAGGAACGCGGTCTCGTAGGCCACCACCGCATAGGCGGCGGCATGGGACTTGTTGAAGGCGTAGGAGGCAAAGCTCTCAATCTCGTTGAACAGCGCCTGGGCCGTTTCCTGGTCCACACCCCGGCGGAGACAGCCCTCCACCTCCCAGGTGCCGTCCTCCCGCTGCTGGCCGTGGAGGAACACCTCCCGTTCCCGTTCCAGCACGTCGTGCTTTTTCTTGGACATGGCCCGGCGGACAATGTCCGCCCTTCCCAGGGAATAGCCCGCCAGGTCCCGGAAGATCTGCATCACCTGCTCCTGGTAGATGATGCACCCGGCAGTGGGCTCCAAAATAGGCTGGAGCAAGGGATGGCGGTAGTGGATCTTCTGGGGGTCCTTCCGGTTCTCCAGGTACAGGGGGATAAACTGCATGGGCCCGGGCCGGTACAGGGAGATAATGGCGATCAGGTCTTCCACGCTCTCCGGCTGGGCCTGGATGAGCAGCCGCTTCATCCCCGGGGACTCGAACTGGAACACCCCTTCCGAATGGCCCTCCCGCAGCATCTGGAACACCTGGGGGTCATCCTGGGGGATGGTGTCCATGGAGAATTCCTTCTCCTTGCGGCGGACCATTCTGGCGGCGTTGTCGATGACCGACAGGTTCCTAAGCCCCAGGAAATCCATCTTTAGAAGGCCCAGTTCCTCAATGGCAGTCATGGTGTACTGGGTGACCACCGCCTCGTCGTTTTTGGATAGGGGCACGTAGTCCATCACCCGTTTGTCGGTGATAACCACCCCTGCCGCATGGGTGGAAGCATGACGGGGCATGCCCTCCACCTTCCGGGCCATATCCAGAAGCTCCTTCACCTCTGGGTCTGTCTCGTACCGGTCCCGCAGGTCTTTGGACTGCTTCATGGCCAGGTCCAGAGTCATGCCCAGGGACATGGGCACCAGCTTTGCCACCTGGTCCACCTTATTGTAGGGGATGGCCATGGCCCTGCCCACGTCCCGGATGGCGCCCCGGGCGGCCATGGTGCCGAAGGTGACGATCTGGGCCACGTGGTCCTCCCCGTATTTGTCCACCACATAGTCGATAATCTCATCCCGGCGCTCGTCGCTGAAGTCCACGTCAAAGTCGGGCATGCTCACCCGTTCCGGGTTGAGGAACCGCTCGAACAGCAGGTTATAGCGCATGGGGTCCACGTTGGTGATGCCCACGCAGTAGGCCGCCAAACTCCCCACGCCGGAGCCGCGCCCCGGCCCTACGGGAATGCCCACGCTTTTGGCGTATCGGATAAAATCCCACACAATGAGATAGTAGTTTACATAACCCATCCGGGAGATGACGCCGATCTCGTAGCTCAGCCGGTCCTGCAGCTCCTGGGAAGGATTCTCCCCGTACCGGCGCACCAGGCCCTCCTGGCACAGCCGCCGGAAAAAGTCCTCATTCTCGCTGCCGTCCGGGGTGAAAAAGGCGGGCAGCTTGGTCTTGCCAAACTCCAGCTCCACATTGCACCGCCGGGCAATCTCCCCCGTGTTGCTCACGGCCTCGGGCACGTCTGGGAACAGGGCTGCCATCTCCCCCTCGCTTTTCAGGTAGAACTCCTCCGAGCCGAACTCCAGAGTGTCCTTGTCCTCTACGGTCCGCCCGGTTTGGATGCAGAGGAGCACATGGTGCATTTTGCTGTCCTGGGGGGCGATGTAGTGGCAGTCGTTGGTGACCACCAAAGGGATGCCCGTCTCCCGGGCCAGGCGGATGATCTGGGGATTGATCCGCTTTTGCTCCGGCAGGCCGTGGTCCTGAAGCTCCAGGTAAAAATTCCCCTTGCCGAAGATCTCCTCATAGGTCTGGGCGGTCTCTTTCGCTCCCTGGTAATCGTTCCGGGCAAGGGCCCGGGGGATCTCCCCCGCCAGGCAGGCGGACAGGGCGATAAGCCCCTCATGGCGCTCCCGCAGCAGGTCCAAATCCACCCGAGGCTTGTTGTAAAAGCCCTCGGTCCAGGCCTGGGACACCATGGCGATCAAGTTCCGGTAACCGGTGTCGTTTTCGCACAGCAGCACCAAGTGGCGGCTTTCCCCGTCCAGCTCGTGGACCTTGTCGAACCGGGTGCGCCTTGCCACGTAGACCTCGCAGCCGATAATGGGCTTGATGCCCCGCTTTTTGGCCGCCTTATAGAAATCGACCACGCCGTACATACAGCCGTGGTCGGTGATGGCCACCGCTTCCTGACCCAATTCCTTGGCGGTGTCCAAAAGCCTTTCAATCCGGCAGGCGCCGTCCAGAAGGCTGTATTCCGTGTGCACATGCAAGTGGGCAAAGGCCATTTGGCTCCCCCTTCCCCGTCAGTGGCCCTCGGCCTCCTCCGAGGCCAGGTAGTCTTCCGTCACTTCAATCCAGAAATAGTACTCCATGCCAATGTTGTTCTTTGCCGTGCCCCAGTAGGCCTCCTCGCAGACCAGGTACTTTCCCGGCTCCTGGGGGCACTGGAAATAGTCGGCCTTTTCCGTGTACACCAGGCCGTCTTCCTTGTAGATGGTGAAATAAAAGCCTCCGTTGTCGGACTTGCCCTCAAACAAAATGGAAGTGGAGTGGTCGAACACCACGGAAGGGGCGCTGTCCCCCACCTCTCCCGGCACCAGCCGGCGGGACTCTTCCCGCTCTCCCTCTACGGTGGTGTAAATCTGGTTCCCCAGGGGGGTGTACTCCTCTCCTCCGTTTTTCAGGGTGACCGTCCCCACCTCCGGCGGGCCGCTGCCAATGCGCCCGATGAGCAGGTACATCACCAGCAGGATGGTGCCCACCACCAGAAGGGCGCCGCCGTACACGGCGAATTTCATCCGCCAGTCTCCCTCCACCTTCAAGCCGTCCACTCGTTTTTGGACTCTGTCTTTCAGCGCCAAAGCCTGTTCCCCTTTCCTGTCACAGCATATTGGAAATGCCCCGCTTCTCCATGATCTCCTCCCCCATGCGCAGCAGCCTTTGCAGCCGGTGGTTCACCCCGCTTCGGGTAATGCCCAGCCGCTGGCCCAGCTCCCGCAGAGTCATGTCCGGGTTGTCCAGCCGCAGCTTTGCCAGCTCCTGCAGCTCCTCCGGCAGACTCTCCAGCCCCTCCGTGTCGCTGATGGCGGCAATGGCGGCCACCTGCCTGGCGGAGGCGGAGAAGGTCTTGTCCATGTTGGCGGTCTCAAAATTGGTTTTGCGGTTGATATTGTTCTTGACCTCTTTGTACATCTTCACCTGCATCAACTCCATGGCCGCCCCAGGCGCCCCCAGGTAGGTGAGCAGGTCCTCTATGGGGCCGCTTTCCTTCACATACACCACATAGCCGCCTTTCCGGGCGGCCACCGCAGGAGTCAGGGGGAAGGCATCCACCTCGCACAGCAGGGTGTACAGGTCGTTTGCCAAATTTCTGTAGGGCACGGCAAACTCCAGATGGTACTCCTTGTTGGGGTCGGTGGCGGTGCCGCAGGTGAGAAACGCCCCCCGAAGAAAGCCTGCGGCGCAGCAGGGATTTTCCAAATTGGCCCGGTTCAGCCGCAGGCTGGTTTCCTGGCCGGTGTGGCCGAACTCCTCCAGCATGGCCAGCCGGGAGGACTCCTCCGGCAGGCTCACCCGGTAGGCCGGCTTCTGCCGCCGGCTGACCCCGAAGGTCAGCTCCCCCGAAACCCCTGCTCCCGCGGCGGCCAGCTCCAGCATCCGCCGGGCTACCGCCCCGTTTTCCGTAACGAAGGCATTCTCCTTTCTGGAAAAACACCGGGAAAAAAGCCACGCCCCGTAGCACTCCGCCCGCAGGCAGCACTCCCGCTTGAACTCCACAGCGCAAAGCTCCCCTTTGATCTCCGAGGAAAAGGACACGGTCCTCTCTCCTTTCTGCTCCTGACTGTTAGAACTTCTGCATATCCCGGTGGGTGACGCTCACCTTCATGCCGGCCTCCCGGAGATGGTCGCACATGTACTGGGCCAAGGCCACTGAGCGGTGGTGGCCGCCGGTACAGCCCACGGCGATGACCAGCTGGCTTTTGCCCTCCTTGCTGTACAGGGGCAGCAGGTAGTCGATCAGGTCGGTAAACCGGGCCACAAAGCCCTGGGTCTCCTCCTTTTCCATCACGTAGTCCCGCACGGGTGCGTCCAGCCCGGTAAGGGGCCGCAGGTTCTCATCGTAGAAGGGATTGGGCAGGCACCGCACGTCGAACACCAGGTCCGCCTCCATGGGGATGCCAAACTTGAACCCAAAGCTGATGCAGTGCACCGCAAGGGAATCCTGGGCGCTGCTGAGGAACATCTGAGAGATCCTGGTCTTCAGCTGGGCGGGAGAAAGCCCGGAGGTGTCAATGACGTAGTCGGAGCACTCCTTCACCGGTTTCAGCATCTCCCGCTCCAGCTTCACCGCCTGCTCCAGAGCGCCCCCCATCTCGTCCGCCAGGGGGTGCTTCCGGCGGGTCTCCTGAAAGCGGTTCACCAGCACGCTGTCGGAGGAATCCAGAAACAAAATCTTATAGGGCTTCTTGTCCCGTTTCAAGGACTCCAGCGCTGTGAAGAAAGATTTGAACAGCTCCCCGCCTCTTGTATCCGTCACCACCGCCGCCCGGCTGCGAAAGCCCTCGGACTGGAGGCACATGTCGTAGAACACGGGAATCAGCGCGGGCGGCAGATTGTCCACGCAGAAAAAACCGATGTCCTCCATGGCGTGCATGGCCCTGGTCTTGCCCGCCCCAGACAGGCCTGTGAGTATGACAAATTCCATAACCGTTCCCCCTTTTTACGCTTCCCCGGTCATCCGCACTTCCGTCTCCAGCAGGATGCCCTTCTTTTCCAGCACCACCTTCCGGATCTCCTCGATGAGAGCCAGCACGTCGGCGCAGGTGGCCCCGCCGGTGTTGACGATAAACCCGCAGTGCTTTTCGCTTACCTGGGCGCCTCCTGCCCGCAGCCCCTTCAGGCCGCACTCCTCAATGAGAGCGGCGGCAAACCCCTCTTTGGGCCGCTTGAACACGCTGCCCGCGCTGGGCATGTCGTAGGGCTGCTTGGACTTTCTCCGGTTCATCAACTCTTCCATCTGGGCCCCGATCTGCGCTGGGTCCCCGGGAGTCAGCCGGAAATCCACAAAGGTGATGATGTCCCGGCCGCCGGTGTACCGGCTTTTCCGGTAGTCGAACTGAAGCTCTTCCCCGGCAGCGGAACCTTCTTCCCCCTCCGGGGTCAGGTGGTGCACCCGCTCCACCACGTCCCGCATCTCTCCGCCGTAGGCCCCCGCGTCCATATAGGCGGCGCCTCCCACAGACCCGGGGATGCCCCAGGCAAACTCCAGGCCGGAAAGCCCCCGGTCCCGGGCGAAAGCGCACACCGCGGCCAGGGAAGCGGCCGCCCCTGCCCGAACCAGGCCTCCGGGAAGGGCTTCCACTCCTTTAAAGTCCCCGGAAAGGGACAGCACCGCTCCCCGAATCCCCTTGTCGCTCACCAGCAGATTGGAGCCCTTTCCCAGCAGCAGGTAGGGCAGCTCCTGTTCCTTCAGGACCTTTACAAGGCCCTTCAGCTGAGCCGGCGTTTCCACCGTGATAAACCGGTCCGCTGGTCCGCCGATCTGAAAGGTGGTGTGGCGGCTCATAGATTCCTGGGCGCGGCAGGGACATCCCAGAATCCGGACCGCCTGGTCCAACAAGGTATATGAAAGCTCCATGGCGACTCCTCTCCGCTCCTCCCTTCCCGGAGGAAGGGGGAACAGGCAATGTATTTGGCACTACGATCATACTTATATGGCGGGGACCTCAGATATCCAGATCTTTTTTGATATCCTCGCCCCGCAGCTCGGAGATGTCCACTCCCAGCCCGGAAAGCAGTTCCTGGGCGGCGTTGTAGCCCATCTTTTTCTGACGGTTGTTCATGGCCGCCACCTCGATGATCACCGCCAGGTTACGGCCGGGCTTCACCGGGATGGTCATCACAGGCACCCGAATGCCCAGAATTTCCGTAAACTCACTGTCAATGCCCATGCGGTCGTAATTCTTGGTGGCGTCCCAGATCTCCAGGTTGATGCACATGTCGATCTTCTCGGACAGCTTGATGGCGCCCATACCAAAAATGCGGCGGGCGTTGATAATGCCGATGCCTCGCAACTCGATAAAGTGGCGGATATTTTCCGGAGCCTGGCCCACCAGGGACTTGTTGGACACCCGGCGGATCTCCACTGCGTCGTCGGCAATGAGCCGGTGGCCGCGCTTGATCAGCTCGATAGCGGTTTCGCTTTTGCCCACACCGCTGTCCCCCACCAGCAGAATCCCTTCGCCGTAGACTTCAATGAGCACGCCGTGACGGGTGATTCGAGGCGCCAGTTCCACGTTCAGCAGAGAGACCAGGTCCGCCACCACATTGGAGGTGGAGTCCTTGGAGGAGAGCAGGGGGATGTCGTACCGGTCCGCCGTTGCAAGCATAAACTCACAGGGGACAATGCCCCGGGCTACGATCACCGTTGCGGGACGCAGGGCGAAGAAGTGGTCGATGGCCTCCTGTTTCTTGTCCTGCCCCAAGCTGTCCAGCATGGCCATTTCTGACCGGCCCAGCACGGTGATGCGGTGAGGGTCAAAATAATCGCAGAAGCCGTACAGTTCCAAACCGGGACGGATCACATCTCTGGAACGGATCAGAATCTCATCCGCGTTGCAGGGCAGATGCATAGGCTGTAAGCTCAGTTCCTTAATAATTTTCGCCAGGGGGATGGTATATTCTTCCTTCATGTTGCAACATCCTCTCTTTCTTGCCGCCGTACCCTCAAAATTCCGGGGATCAAAACAGGGCCCAGCCCCATTGCGCGGTTATATGTATTATATACGAAGGCGCGCCAAAAATAAAGGCCTGGGTTCCAGACCGCACCCCCAAAAAATTTTTTCTGTTTTTCAAAAATACCTCTTGCATTTTCAGAACGCATGTAGTATAATAACAAAGCTGACCGAGAGAACTCCTCTTGGAAGGCTTCATATATATCGCGGGGTGGAGCAGTTCGGTAGCTCGTCGGGCTCATAACCCGAAGGTCGTAGGTTCAAATCCTGCCCCCGCAACCAAAGACCCCAGGTTTTATTACCTGGGGTTTTCTCTTGCCTTTTTGTGGGATGCTGCCAGCACATCCGACTAGTTTGGCAGTATCCTTTGTATAGATAGCACTGTTTTTTCTGGAAAATTGACAGGAAAGAACCACCTCAGAGCTTCCCGGCTCCAGGGTGGTTTTTCGTCCTGACCCATATCTGACCCATACCGTTTTCCCCTGGGTTTGGGTCAAATTCTGGAGCGGATACCACCGCATACCAGCCCTTGGAATTTTCCTCACAACATCTGCTGACCCAGCACCCCGTCCATCTTCTTGGCTGCCTCCCGCTGGGCGGTGGTGGTAACGTGAGCATAGGTGTCCAGGGTGAAACCGGCGCTGAAGTGGCCCAGGATGGAGGAGACGGTTTTCGCGTCCACCCCGTTCTGCAGGGCCAGAGTGGCGAAGGTGTGGCGCAGGTCGTGGAACCGCACATAAGGCAACCCCGCCCGCTTCAGCACCCGGCGGAGCATATTCCGAACACTGTCCGGCGAGATGGGCCCGCCATTGGGAGAGGGGAACACATACTCGCTGTGGGTTTTCTCCTGCTGGCTTCGCAGCACAGCCAGGGCCTGTTCTCCCAGGGGGATCACCCGGTAGGCGTTCTTGGTTTTCAGCGGGGCCTCCACCACTTGCCCGTTGATTCGCGAAATCTGACGCCGTACTGTGATGGTGCCCTGGTTGAAATCTACATCTTGCCACTTCAGCCCCAGCAGTTCGCCCCGGCGCAGACCGGTGGCCAGCTCCAGGTAGTACATCTCGAACACGCCGGTACGCTTGGCCTCCTGTAAAAATGCGGTGAGCTGGTCAGCCGTGAGGGTTTTCATCTCGTTCCGTTCCACTCTTGGCAGGGCGCATCCCTCCGCCGGGTTGTGGGCGATGAGCTTCTGGTGAATTGCCAGCTGCAGAGCTGAGGAAATGATTTGATGGATGTTCCGCACGGTCTTGGGGCCAAGGCCCTTGGGCTTCTTCTCTGACTCCTTCCGCTCCACCCGCCCGCCGGTGAGCAAGTCCCGGTAGAACTTCTGCAAGTCCAGGGTGGTCAACTTGGTGAGGGGGATGTTCCCAATGGCTGGATCAATGTGGTTTTTGATAATGCCCCTGTACGTTGCGTGGGAGCTGGGCCGCACCTTGATAGTGGCATAGTTTTCGTACCACACCTGCATCCACTGGCCCAGGGTGTACTGCCCGGCCTTGGCCACGTCCAGGCCCTTGGTTTCCTCGATAGCCTTGCGGAGTTTCTCCACCACTTCCGCCTGGGTCTTGCCCAGGACGTTCCGGTAGATGGCCTTCCCCTCCGGTGTGTGGCCCGCTGTGTAGCGGCCCTCCCACCGTCCGTCCTTCCGCTTGCGAATGCTGCCCTCGCCGTTGGCTCGCTTCTTTGCCATGCTGGTGTCCTCCTTCCGGTTTTCTTCAACCACCAACACTACCGCATAGCGTTTGCCTATGTCCAGACCTATGTTTGTAACTGCGTGGAGAAAAATCCCCCTGCCTTTTGGTGGTTTTACACCCAGCGTTGGGCGGGGAAATTTTTACGGGCCTATTCTTTGTTTAGCGGCGCAGTTTTTGATGTGGGGTGTGCTGATGATGGGCAGAGGAAAAATCACATGGACATTCCGAAACTGTAGCCTTCATCCTCTTCAAAGCTCTCGATGTTCTCCAGCCGCTGGCCGTGGGCCAGCTTCTTGAGGGTCTCCCGCTGGCGCTGTTTGCTCTCTGTCCACACAGGAATAGGCGGCGGATCTGGCACGTCTATGGTTTGCTCAAGGTAACGGGTCAGGGCTTCGGCGTTGTAGGTCACACCGTAAAGCCATCCGTAGAGAGGTTCCTCCCTGCCGGCTTCAAAGTTTGTAAGCTGCCGGTAAAGGAATAAATACTCCAGGTTGTCTTTGAGAAATGTCTCATCATACAGGCTGGTATCTCTGCATCGGTACCCCTCCGGCGTGATGAAGGTGATGTGTTTGCGGTTGGCCGACCACCTCACCTGGTATCCCTCCCGTTCCAGCCATTCGATGAAGCTCTCCTTGTCCTCAGCCTCCCGCAAGGCTTGGTTGAGCACGAAAACCAGCTCTAGTTTCCAGCTGTCCCCCCGAAGCCCCGCCTGATATTCTCCAGGCTCCATGCGCTTCTTCCGGCTATGCTTCTGCGGTTTTGGAAGGACACTCAGGTGGTACTTCATGCAGATCTGGTCGTTTACGTCCCGGTGATGTTGCAAGTCTGCTGTGTTTTGGTGGAGCTTCTTGCCGTCTACACAGCTCACGGAATTCACGATCAGGTGGTTATGCAAGTGACCGGTGTCGATATGTGTTGCCACCAATACTTCAAAATCGGGGAACTCTTTTTCGGCCAGCTCCACTCCTATGGCGTTGGCCATCTGCGGGGACAGGCGATCCCCCTCCGCAAAAGATTGCACGAAGTGGTAAAACTGTCGGCCATCTGTTTTGTGGAATCGCTTCTTCGTTGTGAGGAACTCGATGTAGGACGATTGGGGAACGCAGTTATGCCCCGCCACCAGCGAGATGCCACGCCACAAGGTTTTCTCATCTTTGGCGACATACCCCATGGCTCCTCCCATCGCCCCACGGGTCTGCTTTGCGTTACGAATCGCTACGAAAGTCGCCATGATCATTCCCCCTCCCAGTAAATTTCTTCCATGAGGCCATAGAGGTTTGTGTAAGCCTCGGTGAAATTTTCGGCGTCCACCAGGTCGATGCGGCCCATGTTGGCCAGTTTCGTCAGCTGGTTCAGGTTGCGGCCTTGGGCTTTCAGCTCGGATAGAATGGGGGCCAGCTCATCGGTCTGTCGGACATTTTTGCCCAGGGCGCACTTTACGATGTAGTCCGTGACGGTCATGTTAGCTTGCTGCGCCCTGCGTTCAATGGCGACTTTTTCGGCTGGGGTCAGCCGTGCGGTGAGGATGGCTGTTTTCTTTTTCATGCGATTCTCCTCTCTGTCCTTTTTTCTGCATAACGTCCTTGACCTTCCTCCCCTTTAGGGGGCCAGGGGGGGCCGGGCTGCGCCCGGCGAGTGCGTGCGGCGTATAGCCGGACGCTATGCTTGCCCTGCCTTCGGCAGGTCTTTTGTGCCTCCAACACTACCGCAACTGGCCCCTATATGTCCAGCGTTCAATTCTTAACTTTTTGTGTATATGTCTATCGCTGTTTGGGACTTCATTTTTCAGCCGTTCCTCTTTCAAATCCGTTCTTCCGGTGGCTTTTACCTGTGCCGTACAAACCTCCACAGGAGCCTTACACCCCTCCAACAGGCCCTGTTCTGTGCTCCGCTAGTGTCGTTTCCCTACCCTGTCCCCAAAACCGCACACAGGGCCGCACAGGGGCGAGTTCGTTTTTTCTCCCCAGAACAGGCTTACCCCTCCCCCTAAAGGGGGAGGGGCGGGGTACCGTCTGTCTTTGGTTTGTTGGGTTTGCCCTGCTCGTTCAAAACCGGGCCACAGTGGCCCAACAGGGCCGGTCTAGGGCTTCGCTGGTGTCGTTTCCCTATCCGGCCCCCAAAATCGCATACAGGCCCACACAGGGCCGGGTTTGGTTTTGGCTTGCTGGCTGGCACTTCATAGAAGGACCCCTTTTAGAAATCCCGTGTAAGAAATCGAGCAGAAGAAAAAACACCCCTGCCCCTCTTTTGAAAAATCGTCCCGGTTAAGCTCACCACCCCGTGCAAGCGTTTTTCAGAAACCGTCGGGGGAAATCCCTTTTCTTTGTTTATGCGGCGCAGATTTTGCGCTGCCACAGTCGGACCCCAGGACGTATGCTCCACGGTATTTTCGCACACAAACAGCGAACCCGGCCTGTCCTGGGCCGGGTTCAAAGCTATCACCTCATTCTTTGGTGGGAACGGCTCACCCCACCCTGTCTTGCTCCAATCTGTACGCCACGGCCTCGTGGATGGGCCGTATCGTGTACAGGAGCACACCGTTTTTTACTTTGCCGTCTCTCCCTCGGACGGTGGTCTTCTCTGTGTCGATGAGTCTCTTCTCCTCCAACCGGTGCACATACTTCCGCACCGTGTTGGGGCTCATCCCTGTGCATTGGCCGATTCGCTTAAAGCTGGGCCAGCATTGATACGTCTCCCGGTCCTCGCAGAATAAGAGGTAGGCGTACACCGCGATTTCCCCTTGGTCAAGCCCCAGCGTAAAGATCTCGTTGGGGAGGGTGAAATACCGTTTCTTCACGTCACGCCCCGGGAATGTCCCCCACGTTTTCAGCTTTCCGGCCTCGTGTTTCTTTCCACCCACTGGCGGAATTTCTCTTTCGGAACCACCATGCGGGTGCCGATCTTCAGGACGGGAAAGCCCTCGCTGTGGAGCAAGTCATACGCCCCGGCTTGGGAGATTCCCAACACCTGGGCCACCAGCTCCGCGTTCAAAAACAGCGGGAGGTCTTCATAGGATTTGTAAGCGGACTCTTTCAAAACACACCTCCTAGGTTTCGTTTACCACACCTGCGGTGAGCACATCGCGAAAGCGGCTACGCCGCCGGGCTTGAAGCAATCCAAAACCAAGCGGCCCGCGCTTTTCATAGGTGCAGTATCTTACCTTGATTGTACCGCCATGTTTTTGGCTATGTCAAGGAGGGTGTCAGTTTTGACAGGGGCACTAGAAAGCCATTTTTCGGGTGTGAGGAAAAATTTGCAGTTTGTTCATCAAATGAGATACGCGTTGTTCAGCATGCACACTACTCTAAAGAAACTCTTACTTTAAAGAAAGTTGCAATTCTCTTTCCATTAGTTCAATATACTTATCCATATATTGATTACAAAGATTACAGTATTCATCTCGACATTTTATCACGTATTGTGGAAGTGGTTTTCTGTTTGCTCCATCAGGAAATGCTGACACTAACACAAACAACTCTGTTGCGGCTCTCGATATTTCTTGAATTGGTTCCGCTTTAAATCCAGAAAACAGGAATTCCCCAGATATAATAATAATTTCATTTTGTTTTAAAATCATTTGATATTTCACTTGAGCATATTCAAAAGAGTAGTCATCTGGCGCTCCAAAATACATCATCATGTATTTTTGAATATCCAAGGGAGTTTTGCCATCCTTAGAAATCTGCTTACCGCACACAAGCAGTGTTTGTATAGCAATATAGCACTTGTATCGCTTCTCAAATAGCGCAATCTTATCCTGCCTGTCCGCAATCTTTTGTGGAACACGAATAGCTGTCCAAATCGCCGCAAAGGACGCCCCAGCACTTAATGCCGCCACAATCACGGATACCCACGCCGCTACCGCAGATATAGCATCCCAGCTATTTTCCATTTCTGGTGCATAGGTAATACGAAAACCAAACAGGCCAACTACTACAATTACGATGACTAATAGAAAAATAAACCCCAACAGAGGGAACCATCTTCCCCTTACAAATTTGTTATTCGTCCACTTTCTCTCTGTTTGCTTCTTTTTATCATTTTCTGCTTTTTTCTCAGTTTTCATTCTCATCCCCCTTTCAACCCTCGCACAGCAACAGAAGCTGAAAATATCGAATACATTCCACAACTAGCCATTCATTCACCCCTCTGCCCCATTTCTCAACTCCCGATACAACACCTTTGCCAAAGCTGCCATAATTGCTTTGTATTTT
>CALWCD010000048.1 GCA_944376265.1 uncultured Clostridia bacterium
ATGCGCCGGGAAGCCTATGGTTTCCTGTCTGATGGGTGATTCCACAGCGCTTGCCTCAGCAATTGTGCGGTGCTGCCTTAGTATTTGACTATGGATATTGTCCAATACGCCAATAGAAGTAACTTTTTTGTAAGTTCGGCTAAGGTAGGACACGTTAAGCGAGAAATTCTTGGTCAGGAGAGAAACTCCCAGCTGAGGATCGTCGTAGTGATTTTCAATGTAGGAACGGACATCCTGAACCCAGCCTGGAACATCGGAACACATGCTTTTCTCTTGGTGTGCGATAATCACTTGGAACAACTTGTCAATTTTGTCCTGAAGACCGCTGAGAGACTGCTCTGTCATCAAGTCGCGCAAGGCAGCGTTCAGGCAGTCCAATTCATCTCCGTCTATGGCGAATTCATTGACAAACGTCTCCAGCAGACTGGTAATAAAGCCAACTACTTTAAACCGTTCAATGCGATATCGTTTCATATCTTATGGAAATCCCAGAGTCAAGATGTTCCACCAATACCTGGTGAGCTCCTTCGTAGTCCTTAATTGCAAGAAGATTAATAAAGCGTTTTTCGGCACCCAGGAAATTTCCGCTGTCTTTTAGATTGGTCAGGTCTTCAATTTCGTCGTAAAACAAAATCTCGGGGATATCGTCGTCCCAAAACGCTTTGTAATGGGCCATTTCCTCTGTGCGAGAAAGGAGCTCCGGCAGATCTGCCAAACTGTTTCCTCGGCCGGCGCATATAATCTGAAGTTCCACATGAAGTACATTTTGATGGAATTCGCGAATGGTGGCAAGTGTTTTGCGAAGAGAATCCTCCTCTTCTTGGGACCAAGGCTGGTATAGGCAAAGATTCTGACCTTCGTGGGAGACAACTACCCCTCGTTCTCGGCATAGCAGCTCTTCGGTGACATTACAGCTGGCGAAAAGCATGAGGTTCATGTCTACCACGCCATTTTGAGCAAAGACAGATTTTTCCGTCTTTCGAAACCCAAACTGAATGAGATAAACAGGTCCATCCTCTAAGGTCAAGTGATACAGCTTAACACCCTTTTCCAGCTGAGCGGGAGAAACCTGTCCGGAGCACAGACCATAAACAAATTCTGCCCTTTTTTGGCGAAGCCCCTGCAACAGCTGATTTCTTGTAGCGGAAAGCTCATTGCGGTAGGAGATCTGCAATGCTTCCATATCCTGGCGGGATTGCTGGATGCAGTACAGGTACCCGCTGACCAGCAGAGAAATGGTTACCGCAAGGAGAAGAAGATAGGGAACCAACACAGAGAAAAACAATTTGCGGGGAGGTTGGTTGGTAAAAATAATTTGTTTTCTCATCTGGGTTTCCTCCTCCAACGGTTCTGTGCGTACAAACAGGAAAGTAATACAAATCGTTTTATACCATATCACAAAATAGAACTGTTTTCAATTGGTTATTCCCGGGAAAATAGACAAAGAGTGAAAATTGGAAACTACCGCAAAATATGGAAATCTGTTTATGAGCATGGCCGCGTGTCAATATGACTTAAAAGACAATTTGAGGAAAAAACTGGCTCTTCTCAATAACAGACGATTCCATTTATAATTTTTGGAAAATGGAAACGTGAAAAATAGTAGCAAGAAAGGATTTGATCAAATGAACCAAACTGGGTACCCTTCCAAGGTGGTGTTGAATTTGATCGTGCCCCTGGTGTTCGCCCTTCTGTTAAACGAGCTGAACAACCTTCGGTACAAAAAGCTGGTCCAGACTGTGGTGTACCTGCCCCATTTCTTGTCCTGGGTCATTCTGGCCAGCATCATTTTGAACCTGTTCGGCTACCGCGGCGTGGTAAACCAGTTTTTGGGACTGTTCGGTGCCGAGCCGGTGATCTGGTTCAGCGAGGAGAGCTGCTTTAGGCAGCTGCTGGTGGCCACGGAGGTGTGGAAGGAATTCGGCTTCAACGCGGTTATCTTTCTGGCGGCCCTCACCGGGGTGAATCCCAATCTGTACGAGGCTGCCGCCATTGACGGCTGCGGCAAGCTGAAGTCTGTGTGGCACATCACCCTGCCGGGCATTCTGGGCACTGTGGTGCTGCTGGGCGTGCTGGGCCTGGGCAATGTGCTCAACGCAGGCTTTGACCAGGTGTTCAACCTGTACAGCCCTCTGGTCTATTCCACCGGCGACATTATCGATACCTGGGTGTATCGCATGGGCCTGGTGGACGTGCAGTTCTCTCTGGCCACCACAGCGGGTCTGTTCAAGTCGGTGATCAGCTTTATCCTCATTGTCACATCCTACGGTCTGGCCTACAAGTTTGCCAACTATAAAATCTTTTAAAGGAGGAGAGACACATGGTACAAAATAAATCCCTGGGCTGGAAGATCTTCAACGTGTGCAACATTGTGATGATGGCCCTTCTGGCGCTCAGCTGCCTGTACCCCCTGTGGTACGCTCTCTGCCTGTCCCTTTCCTCCAAATCCGCCGCCAACGCGGGCATGGTCAGCTTTTACCCGGTGGGGCTTTCCTTCGCCTCCTACAAGGAGATTATGGGCGACTGGAAATTCTTCAACTCCTTCTGGATCTCCATTCAGCGGACGGTGCTGGGAACGGCGGTGTCCCTGCTGGTGATGATTCTGGTGGGCTATCCCCTGTCCAAGACGAAGAAGGAGTTCCGCTCCCGTGATGTGCTCATGTGGATCATCCTGTTCTGCATGGTGTTCAACGGCGGCACCATTCCCTGGTATCTCACCATGCAGAAGTACGGCCTTATTGACAGCATCTGGGGGCTTGTGTTGGCAGGCGGTCTGCCCGTGTTCAACCTGATTCTGATTATGAACTTCTTCCGGGGGCTTCCCAAGGACCTGGAGGAGGCCGCCGTGGTAGACGGCGCCGGTCCTTGGCGGATCCTGTTCAGCATTGTGGTGCCCTGCTCGGTGCCGGTGCTGGCCACCATCGTACTGTTTACCGGCGTGTACCACTGGAACGAGTTCTTCCAGGGCCTGGTGCTCACCACCGGAGACACCCACTATCCCCTGCAGACCTACATCAAGCAGATGGTGGTGAACATTCAGGCGGGGAACATGACCATGGACCAGATTGAAAAGCTGGACACCCTGTCCAACGATTCCCTGGACGCAGCCAAGGTGTTCATCGCCATGATCCCCATGCTGGTGATCTATCCCTTCCTGCAGAAATATTTTGTCACCGGCATCATGCTGGGCGCCGTGAAGGAATAAAGCCTTTGGCGTCTGGTATGGGGTTCTCTATGAAGATACAGAAGGAGTGAATCAGATGTCTATCATCCGAGAGGAAAACGGCCGTTTGACCGTTTGCTACAACAACGAGACCATGTGGATTGAGCCCTGGGGGGAGAACGCTCTGCGGGTGCGGGCCTGCAAGCAGTGCCAGATGCCCACAGAGGATTGGGCCCTGATGAACCGGGGAAATTACCCGGCGGAGATCCAGGTCACCTCTGAGGGGGCCTCCATCCGCAATGGCAGCATTACCGCCAAGGTGTCCCGGGCGGGAGTGCTCACCTTTGTCAACCAGGAGGGAAAGGTGCTTTTGGAGGAGTATGTCCGCAACCGCAGCGACATGCGCTCTCCCAAGTGCAGCGCTCTGGACATCGACGCCAGGGAGTTCCAACCCATTTTGGGAGGGGACTATTCCCTCACCGCCCGGTTCGAGTCCGACCCCAACGAGCGGCTGTACGGCATGGGACAGTACCAGCAGCCCTACCTGAACCTGAAAGGCTGCGAGCTGGAGCTGGCCCATCGGAATTCTCAGGCCAGCGTTCCCTTCCTGGTGTCCTCCCTGGGCTACGGCTTCCTGTGGAACAATCCCGGCGTGGGCAGCGTCACCTTCGGCAAAAACCTGACTTCCTGGCACGCGGTGTCCACCAAAGTGCTGGACTACTGGATCACCGCAGGGGACACTCCCGCTCAAATTGAGGAGCAGTACGCCGCCGTCACCGGCACTGTGCCCATGATGCCCGACTACGGCATGGGGTTCTGGCAGTGCAAGCTGCGGTACCAGACCCAGGAGGAGCTGCTCTCTGTGGCCCGGGAATACAAGCGTCGTGGGCTGCCTATCTCCGTCATTGTCATCGACTTTTTCCACTGGCCCTACGAGGGAGAGTGGAAATTCGACCCGGAGTACTGGCCCGACCCGGACGCCATGGTGCGGGAGCTGAAGGAGATGGGCATTGAGCTGATGGTGTCTGTCTGGCCTACCGTGGACTACCGCAGTGAGAACTTTCGGGAGATGAAGGAGAAGGGGTATCTCATCAACACGGACCGGGGCTTCCCCAACGGCCTGCGGTTTCTGAACGACTCCCTCCACTACGACGCCACCCATCCCGGCGCCAGAGAGTATGTGTGGGGGAAGATCAAGGAGCACTACTACGACAAAGGGATCAAGATCTTCTGGCTGGACGAGGCGGAACCGGAGTACAGTGTTTACGACTTTGACAACTACCGCTACCACCTGGGACCCAATGTGCAGATTGGCAACATCTACCCCAAATGCTACGCCCAGACCTTCTACGAAGGAATGGAGGCCCAGGGCCAGAAGAACATTGTAAACCTCCTTCGCTGCGCCTGGGCCGGCTCCCAGAAATACGGGGCTCTGGTGTGGTCCGGGGACATCCATTCCAGCTTTGAGAGCCTGCGGAACCAGTTTGCCGCCGGCTTGAATATGGGCATGGCGGGCATCCCCTGGTGGACTACGGATATCGGCGGCTTCCACGGGGGGGATCCCTCGGACCCTGCCTTCCGGGAAGTGCTGGTGCGCTGGTTCCAGTACGGCGCCTTCTGCCCGGTAATGCGCCTCCATGGCGACCGCATGCCCCATCAGAAACCCTTGGGCACGGAGCGGGGCGGCAGATGCCCCTCCGGCGGGGACAACGAAGTGTGGTCCTTTGGCGAGGAGGCCTATGAGATCTGCAAGAAATACCTGTTCCTCCGGGAGCGGATGCGTCCCTACACGGAAGAGGCCATGGCTCAGGCCCACGAGAAGGGCACGCCTGTTATGCGGCCTCTGTTCTACGGCTACCCCCAGGACTCCCAGACCTGGGAGGTGGAGGACCAGTACCTCTACGGGGACCACATCCTGGTGGCGCCGGTGATGTACGCCGGCCAGACCTCCCGTCAGGTCTACCTGCCGGAGGGAGCCGTGTGGACCAACGTCTGGACCCGGGAGGAATTCCTGGGAGGCCAGACCATTCTGGTGGACGCCCCCCTGGACAGGATCCCCCTGTTCGTGTCCGACGCCACTTTGGCGGAGCTGCTGGACCCCCGCTGAGAAGCGGAAGCCCAGCACGGAAGCCCATCACATAAAACAAGAGCGGAGGCCGGGAAAACGGCTTCCGCTCTTTGGCTGTATGGGTGGTTACGCAGGGGCCTTTGGCTGGGAGGGCTGTTTCTGGAACGCCAGGCACCGCTGCCGGAACTGGTTGGGCGGTACCCCGAAGCTTTCCCGGAAAGCCCGGATAAAGTTGTTGGCGTCCCCAAAGCCGCACCGAAAGGCAATTTGGGACACGGAAAGCCCGGTGGTTTCCAAAAGCTCCTGGCCGTAAGAAAGCCGGTTCAGCAGCAGGTACTGCTTGGGGCTGTACCCCACCTGCTTTTTGAACAGATGGGTGAGGTAGCAGTGGTTCATGTAAAACTGTTGGGCCAGGTCGGCAATTTTCAGGTCCTGGGAGAAGTTGGCCTCAATGTACCGCTGGATGTCCCGAATCTGGCTGTTGGCGCCGCTTTCCAGAGTGGCGAAGTTTTCCGGGCAGGCCCGATAGACCAGGATCAGCAGCTGGAACAAAAGGGCTTTCATCATGGACTCCTTAAAGGCGGCTTCCTTGGTGGATTCCTCCAGCAGCCGGTGGAAGATCTGCGCCGGCTCCTCCCCGAACTCCTTTAGGGACACGCAGTGAGAAAAGCCCTCGGGACGGTTTTTGAAAATCCCCGGCAGCACGGAGGTGGGGTAGGCCCGCTCCAGTTCCGCGGCATGGACCATGGCGGAATACCGGTGGTAAGGGGTGCGCTTCACCTGGATCTGGTGGGGTTCGTAACTGCTGATGAAAATAAGGGAGTTTTCCTCCGCCAGGTAGGTTTTTCCACTGATGGTGAATTCCGCCGCACCGCGCTGGACGTATACCATCTCCCCGTAAAGGTGGTAGTGGTTGTGCAGGGGAAAGTTTTCTTGACTGTAGTGAATTTGGGATATCAGCATAGGTTTCTCCATTTGTTATGCCATGGTTTCCAGGCTTGCGAGGGTGACTTCGTATCGGCAGGGCAGTCCCTGGGAAAAGGCGGCGAATTCCTCCGCCATGTAGGCTCCCATGCGGGCTACCTCGTTGTTCATGCTTCCGGCAATGTGGGGGGAGAGGACCACGTTTTCCATGGTCCACAGCGGACTGTCCTTCTCCGGGGGTTCGGGCCAGGTGACGTCCAGCAGGGCCGTGCGGTCCGGCTTTTCCCTCAGGGCGCGGACCAGATCTTCCTCCACCACCTGGGCTCCCCGCCCCGTGTTGATAAAGGTGGTGTTCTCCCCCATGAGGGAAAAGAGACGGTAGGTGAGCATTCCCTGGGTGGCGGGCCGGTTGGCGATGTGGTTGGAGATGGTCTGGCATTGGGAGAAGATCTCCTCCAGAGAGGCGCGCCTGGTCCCCAGGGCGGAAAGCTTTTCGTCGCTGGCGAAGGGGTCGTAGCAGAGGGTTTCCAGCTGGTAGCTTTGGAGCATGCGCAGCACCAGGGAACCGATCATCCCCGCTCCCAGAATGCCCACTTTTACGTTGTAATTGCAGGGAAAGGAATGGGCGTACGCGGCGAAAGCTTCCCGGCCGCCCCGCTCCATCCGGCGTGTCCCCTGGAAAAATCCCTTTCCCGCAAGGATGATCTGAGCCACGGTGAATTCCGCCACCGGCACCGCGTTGGCCGCCCAGGCGCTGAATACCTTGACCCCTCGGTTGAGGAATGGGCGGGCGAATTCCTGCACGGACCCGGCGGCGTAAAACACCGCCTTCAGCCGGGGAAGGTAGTCCCGGATCTGCTCTTCCGTCAGGGCGGGCATGCCCCAGGTGGAAAACAGGTAATCCGCCTGGCTGAGAGCCTGGCGGTGGCGTTCCGCCTGGTCCCACAGCACCTCTTCCCGGGGAAGCTCCAGGGTCTGGCACAGCCGCCGGTAGGTCTCCTGATCATAGGCGGTGAGAAGGTGGTTCTCCCCGGACGTGTTGATGAATAATGCGTGTTCTTTCATGTGGCGTCTCCTTCCCCTTTTGTCCCGGCGGCCCAGCGGCGGAGCGTGGCGGCGTCCTGGAAAAACGCTGTCTCGCTGTCGTCCTTTACGAATTCCAGAATCAAACGGGGGGTGGTCCCAGTCTGCTTCAGGGCTGCCAGATATTCTTTCCACGGCTTCTCTCCCTGGGACAAGGGGTGGCGGACATTTCCTTCGGTCCAGGCAAACACGTGAACATGGGCGATCTCATTTCCCAGGGCGCGAATCTCCTCCAGCCGCTCCTCCTGGGTAATGTCCGGGTTGGGCTGCCAATAGCAGCACACATTGGCCCGGCCCACGCTTTTCAAAAGCTCCAGGGCGCCCTGCACGGTCTGGGTGGCGGTGTCCCGATGGTACTCGAAGGCCAGGCGCAGACCGGCTTCCCGGGCAAGGTCCGCCGCCTGACGGAACGCCTCGGCCAGCCGGCAGCGTTCCTGGGGAGAGCAACGCTCCCAGGGAGCCCGGCCTGCCCACACCCGCACCAGAGGGGCACCCAGCGCCCGGGCGCTTTCCACCACCGGAGCAGGGTCCTCTCCCGGGTCGCCCCGAAAGTAAGAGCCATAGGAGAACACCTCCAGGCCGGCCTGCCGGGTAAGGCGTCCGGCTGCTTTGGCAGCGGGGAGATCCCCGGGGGGCACGTGAACGTCGCCGCCCCATTCAATGCCGTCCAGTTGGGCCTGGGCTGCAAGGGCCACAATCTCCTCCTGTGTTTTCCGCCGGAAGGTCACCGAGGTGAGCCCTGTTTTCAGATGGACCACGGCCATCCCTTCTTTCCCTGAGAGTCCTTAAAAACTAAAATTACCCTATTATAATTATTTTAACTCGTGCAGAGTGTCCCGTGTTGCTATTTTTTGCGGGATCGTATGCAAAACTTGCTTTTTTTGTTCGGCGGGAGAAAACGCAAATTTTGCATGGTTTTCCTAAAAGAAAGACTAGTATTTTGCCGGAATTCATTTTATCATGGTGCCAGAGGAAAACAAAGTGACAAATGCCTTTTACTGTAACAGGAGGCTGCACATGTTTCGATACGCTTCAGTGAATGAAATTCTGGAAGAGGCCGGGAAGAATGGGTTCTCTCTGCCCATGGGGGAGGACCTTTCCCCCTTGAAAGACCCGGTGGAGGTGCAGGGGGTAACCATCCCCAACCGGGTGGTTATCCAGCCTATGGAAGGCTGCGACGGCACTCCCGATGGCAAGCCGGGGGAACTCACCCTGCGAAGGTATGAAAAATTTGCACGCAGCGGCGCAGGGCTTATCTGGGAGGAAGCCGCCGCCGTATGGGAAGAGGGCAGGGCCAACCCCCGGCAGCTGTGGATCCGGGAGGAAAACCTGGAGGATTTCCGCCGGTTAAACGAGAACATTCGGGAGATCTCCCTGAAGGAAAACGGCTTTGCCCCCGTGCTCATCCTTCAGGCCACCCACTCCGGCCGGTACAGCAAGCCCCAGGGCGTGCCCGCCCCTCTGATCGCCTACAACAACCCTCTGTTTGAAAAGGACGCTCCCATCCCCTCGGGGCGGATTGTCTCCGACGACTACCTTCACCGGCTGGTGGAGCGCATGGGAGAGGCTGCCCGGCTGGCCCAGAAGGCCGGGTTCGACGGGGTGGACATCAAGTCCTGCCACCGGTACCTGGGCAGCGAGCTGCTTTCCGCCTACACCCGGCCCGGGGAGTTTGGCGGCAGCTTTGAAAACCGCACCCGGTTCCTCCGGGAGAGCATTCAGGCGGCCAAGGCGGCTGTTTCGCCGGGCTTTCTGGTCACCTCCCGGCTGAACGTCTACGACGGCTTCCCCTATCCCTACGGGTTCGGGGTCAGCCCGGAGGGGGGCCTGGCTCCCGACCTTGCCGAGCCGGTAAAGCTGGTGGGAATCCTCCACCAGGAGCTGGGAGTGGACCTGCTGGACGTGACCATTGGCAATCCCTATGTGAACCCCCACGTGAACCGCCCCGCCGACGCCCAGCCCTACGACTTGCCCGAGTCTCCTCTGGCAGGGGTGGCCCGGATTGTGGAGTGCGCCAAGACCATCCAGCAGGCCTATCCCAACCTGAAGGTCATCGGTTCCGGACTCAGCTACCTGCGGCAGTTTTCCCCTCAGCTGGCGGCGGGGGCCCTGGAGGAGGGATGCTTCTCCCTGGCGGGATTCGGCCGCCTGGCCTTTGCCTACCCTCAGTTTGCCAAGGAGATGTTCTCCCAGCAGGGACTGGACCCGAAAAAGTGCTGCATCGCCTGCGGCAAGTGCAGCCAGCTGATGCGCTTCGGCTCCATGGCCGGATGCGTGGTGCGGGACCCTGTTTACACCGCCCTGTATCGGGAAGCCGTTCAGAAAGCGAAACAGTAATTTGAACCAGGAGGAGCCATCATGAAAAAGATCGCCATTGTCACCGGCGCCCGGCGGGGAATTGGTCTGGGCATTGCAAAAAAGCTGTTGGGAGAGGGCTGCACTGTGGTTCTCTGCGCCACCGTGTCAGCCTCTCAGGTGGGAGAGCTTATGGAAGAACTGAACCAGTTGGGAGAAGCCCGCTACATCTCCTGCGACATCTCCCGGCCGGAGGACCGGGAAGCTCTGCTGGACCAGGTGCTGGCGTGGTTTGGCCGGATCGACGTGCTGGTAAACAACGCCGGTGTGGCATGCAAGGAGCGGCTGAACATCCTCAAGACCACCCCGGAGAGCTTTGAGCGGCTGATGAAAATCAACTGTGAGGGGACATTCTTTATGTGCCAGGGGGCAGCCAACCGGATGATCGCCTGCCTGGACCAGGGGCTGGAGGACTACAAACCCCGGATTGTGAATATCTCCTCCATCTCCGCCTACACCTCCTCGGTGAGCCGGGGAGAGTACTGCGTTTCCAAGGCGGGCATCTCCATGATCACCAAGTTGTTTGCCGACGGCCTGGCGGAGTACGGCATCCCAGTGTTCGAAGTGCGGCCGGGGATTATCGCCACGGACATGACCGCCCCTGTCCATGAGAAGTACGAAAAGCTGATCCAGGAGGGGGTCACCCCCATCCGGCGGTTCGGCCGGCCCGAGGATGTGGCGGACTGTGTAGCGGCAGCCTGTTCCGGCCTGCTGGATTTCGGCACCGGCACCGTGCTCAACGCCGACGGCGGATTCCACCTGCAGCGGCTGTAAAGGAGAGCGCCATGAGGATAGTGGAACTTTCCGGAAAAAGGGTGGACCTGTACTCGCTGGACACCCTGGTGATCGGCTCGGGCTGCGCCGGGTTCAACGCGGCGGACACCCTGTGGGACCTGGGGAGGCGGGACATCGCCCTGCTGACGGAAGGGGTGAACATGGGCACCTCCCGGAACACCGGCAGCGACAAGCAGACCTACTACAAGCTGTCCCTTTGTTCCGACGCCGCCGACAGCGTGTATGAGCTGGCGGAGAATCTGTTTGAAGGGGGCAGCGTCAACGGGGACACGGCACTGGCAGAGGCGGCAGGCTCCATGCGCTCCTTCATGAAGCTGGTGAACCTGGGGGTGCCCTTTCCCACCAACCGCTACGGGGAGTATGTGGGCTACAAGACCGACCACGACCCCCGGCAGCGTGCCACCTCCTGCGGCCCTCTCACCTCCAAGGTGATGACCGAGAAGCTGGAGGCTTCCGTACGGGGGAAACACATTCCCCTGTTCGACAGGATGGAGGCCGTGCGGCTTCTCACCGAGAAAGGGAGCGTTCGGGGAGTGGCTGCCTTGGACAAGTCCCGCCTTTCCCAGGAGGACTGGGGAGTGACTGTGTTTTTGTGCAACCAGGTGATTCTGGCCACCGGCGGACCTGCCATCGTCTACGAGGCGTCGGTGTACCCGCAAAGCCAGACCGGCATGACCGGCATGGCTCTGGAGGCGGGAGCGGCGGCCTGCAATTTGCAGGAGTGGCAGTACGGCCTGGCCTCCACCAAATTCCGCTGGAACCTGTCCGGCACCTACCAGCAGGTGCTGCCCCGGTACATGGCCCGGGACAAGGAGGGCCGGGAGAGGGAATTTCTGCCGGAGTATTTTGCCGCTCCGGAGCAGGCCTTGAACCTGGTGTTTTTAAAGGGCTACCAGTGGCCCTTCGACACCCGGAAGGTAAACGGCTCCTCTCTCATCGATCTGATCGTCTACCACGAGATCTTCCACAAGGGGAACCGGGTGTTTTTGGACTACCGCACCAATCCCAGGGGGCTGGAGAAGGGCTTTGAAGCCCTCTCCCGGGAGGCCAGGGAATATTTGGAGCGCTCCGGCGCCACCCAGGGGACACCCCTTGCCCGGCTGGCACACATGAACCCGGGAGCGGTGGAGCTCTATGCCGCTCACGGCATCGACCTGTGCCGGGAGCCTTTGGAGATCAACCTTTGCGCCCAGCACTGCAACGGGGGCCTGGCGGTGGACCTGAACTGGCAGACCACCGTTTCCGGCCTGTACGCCGCCGGAGAGGCGGCGGGCACCTTTGGCATTGCCCGGCCGGGAGGCAGCGCCCTGAACTCCACCCAGGTGGGGTCCCAGCGGGCGGCGGAGCACATTGGAGAGACCTGCCGAAAACCGGTGCCGGCGGAAAAGCTTTCCCCGAAAACGGAACAGGCGATAAAGACCCTTCTGGCTCAGCTGGGCGCCCTGCTGGGAAACGAGGAGAACTTCCCACAGCAGCGGCAGGTTTTCCAGAACAGCATGAGCTGGTGGGCAGGGCATCTCCGGTCCCTGCCGGAGATGGAGGCGCTGGCCTGCCGTGTCCGGGAAGCCCTGGACCAGTTTTGGGAGAAAACGGGTGTGGCGTCTCCCAGGGAATTTCCCCTGGCACTTAAAAATCGTGACATGCTTTTGACCCAGCTGGCCATGCTCTCCGCCATGGAGCTTACCACGGGGGAATGCGGCAGCCGGGGTTCCGCCCTGGCCGCCGACCCGGAGGGGGACAAGCCCGCTTCACCCGGCTTTACCGGGGAGGAGGAACTGGAAGCCTGCCGGTTCCGGCCCGGAAACGGGACGCGGGAAAGGGAGTGGGTCCAAACCCTGTGGGAGGGCCGGGAGTTTGTGTCCCGGTTTGTGCCGGTGCGGCCCCTGCCCAAAACAGACGACTGGTTCGAAACCGTGTGGAAAGAGTACCGGGAACGGAAAGGCTCCCGGTGATACAGAAAGCGCCGCGGGGGATTTCCTCGCGGCGCTGCCGGTTTTTGGGGGATGTTACTTATCGTAGCGCTGGGAGACCTTTTGCAGTGTCTCAATAATGGGCAGGTGCTGGGGACATACGGACTCGCACTGGCCGCAGGCGATGCAGTCTCCCGCCCGGCCAAAGGTTTTGGCCAGAGCGTCGTAGTTGGAGAAGTTGATGGTCCAGCCCTTGCTCTCCACCTCCCGCATGTCCTCGTTGTACAGGGAGAAGTACTGGGGAATGGCAATGTGCTGAGGGCAGCCCTCGGTGCAGTAGGAGCAGCCGGTGCAGGGAATGGCAATCTGGCCGTTGATGATATCCGCGGCCTGGAAGGCCAGGGCTTTTTCCTCCTCGGTGAGGGGCTGGAAGTCCTCCATAAAGCTCAGGTTGTCCTGTACCTGGGAGAGGTTGCTCATGCCGGAGAGGACCATCATCACCCCGGGCAGGGAAGCGGCGAACCGAATGGCCCAGGAGGCGGGGGACATGGCGGGGTCGTGGTCGCGGAACAGCTTTTCCGCAGCGGGAGGCAGCTGGGCCAGCGTGCCGCCCTTCACAGGCTCCATAACGATGATGGGCACGTTGTGCTTGCGGGCCACCTCATAGCAGCCCCGGGCCTGGATCCAGGGGCTTTCCCAGTCCAGGTAGTTGATCTGCAGCTGGACAAACTCCATCTGGGGATACTTGGTGAGAATCTCATCCAGCAGCTCCGGCGTGTCGTGGAAGGAGAAGCCGGCGTGCTTTACCAGCCCCTGGGCCTTTTTCTCCAGCAGCCAGTGGAAGCAGTCGAACTTCTCGTACTTGGGATAGCTTCCTGCCTCAATGCCGTGGATCAGGTAATAGTCGAAATAGCCGGCGCCAGTCTTTTCCAGCTGTGCCTGAAACATCTTGTCCCGGCCCTCCAGGGAGTCGAAAAATCCTGAGTGGAGCTTGGTGGCCAGGGTGAAGCTTTCTCGGGGATGGCGTTTCACCAGGGCTTCCTTAATGGCGCTTTCGCTGGCGAAGGCGTTGTACATCCAGGCGGTGTCGAAGTAGGTGAAGCCCTTTTCCAAAAACAGGTCCACCATCTGTTTGAGCTGTTCCACATCCACCTTGCTGGCGTCGTTGGGGTCCAGCCGGGGCAGGCGCATTAAGCCAAAGCCAAGTTTTTTCATAAGCAGGTCTTCCTTTCCCGTTCCGTTTTCTCCATTATATAAGGTGAATCTAACTTTAAGTCAAGGACTTTTTCCCTTTCCGGGAAACTTTCTTTCCCCAGGAACCGCTTCCCATCTCCGAAAAAAAGAAGTATAATATTTCAATACCACCGCCTGAGGGCGGGATTGACAGGCAGGGAGGCTGCGAGACAATGGAAGGCAAAAAGATTCTGGACGTAAAGATTGAGATGGACCGTCCCAGCTGCCAGCTGAAGGGCGAACTGGGCGAAGTGACCATGATCCCCTTTGGAGGCACTGTTCAGGGGGAGATCTTCCAGGGCATTGTGGAGCCCTGCGGGGTGGACACCCAGGTGCTCAACCAGGCAGGAGTGCGCCACATGAGCGCCCGGTATATGCTCACCGGCAAGGACTCGGAGGGGAAGGAGGCCCACATTTACGTGGAGAACAACGGCTGGTTTGAAGAGGGCCGGTTTTCCATGCCCTTCCGCACGGTGCCCACCTTCTACACCGACAGCCAGGTCCTGGCGGACTATCTCCACCGGAACCAGTTTATCGGGGAGGGAAACGCGGAAGAGGACGGCCTGCACATTTGCTTCTACGAGATTACTCACTGAAAGGAACAGACAGACTATGGACCAGTTGATCGGCTTGTTAGCCCAGGAATTCCACGTGCGTCCGGAGCACGCCCAGGCGGTGGTGGAGCTTCTGGATGAGGGCAACACGGTGCCCTTTATCGCCCGTTACCGGAAGGAGCGTCACGGCGTCATGGACGACCAGACCATCCGGGAGCTGGCAGACCGGCTTTCCTACCTTCGGGGGCTGGAGGACCGGCGGAAGGAGGTCAAAGCCGCGGTGGAGGAGCAGGGAAAACTGACCCCGGAGCTTTCCGCCGCCATTGACCGGGCAGCCACCTTGGCAGAGGTGGAGGACCTGTACCGGCCCTACCGTCCCAAGCGCCGCACCCGGGCGGGAGTGGCTCGCGAGAAAGGGCTTGAGCCCTTGGCGCACCTGCTGCTTGCTGGCAGGGACAGCCAGGGGAAGCCTTTGCGCCAGAGCCCGGAAGAGCTGGCAGCGGGGTTTGTGGACCCGGAAAAAGGAGTGGAGACCCGGGAGGACGCCCTGCAGGGAGCCAAGGACATTTTGGCGGAGGACTTTTCCGACGATGCAGCCATTCGCAAGGGCCTGCGGGCCATGCTGCAGCGAAACGGCTCCCTCCGCTCTGTGGCTGCCCAGGAGGAGGACTCCGTCTACCGGCTGTACTACGACTTTACCGAGCCCCTGAAACGGCTGCAGAGCCACCGGGTGCTGGCCATCAACCGGGGGGAGAAGGAGGGCTTTTTGAAGGTCTCCGTGCTGCCGGGCGAGGAGAGCCCCGTGCCCCGAATCCTCCAAAGGGCGCTGACCAAAAACCATCCCTTCCCGGAGCTGCTGCGGCAGGTGGCGGAGGACTCTTGGTCCCGGCTGCTGTTTCCCTCCCTGGAGCGGGAAATCCGCAGCGACCTGACGGACATGGCGGACGAGCAGGCCATTCACACCTTCGCCCTGAACCTTCACCCTCTGCTGATGCAGCCCCCGGTGAAAAACCAAGTGGTGCTGGGCTTCGACCCTGCCTACCGCACCGGCTGCAAGCTGGCGGTGGTGGACGGCACCGGCAAAGTGCTGGAGACCGGGGTGATCTACCCCACCAAGCCCCACAACAAGGTGGAGGAGGGAAAGCGGGTGCTGCGCCGGCTGTGCGACAAGCACGGAGTCACCTGCGTGGCCATTGGCAACGGCACCGCCAGCCGGGAGTCGGAACTGTTTGTCAGCCAGTTTATCAAGGAGTATGACAAGCCCCTTTCCTATATGGTGGTCAGCGAGGCAGGGGCTTCGGTGTACTCCGCCTCCAAGCTGGGAGCCCAGGAGTTCCCCGATTTCGACGTGTCTCTCCGTTCCGCGGTGAGCATTGCCCGGCGTCTCCAGGACCCTCTGGCGGAGCTGGTGAAGATCGACCCCAAGGCCATTGGCGTGGGGCAGTACCAGCACGACATGCCCCAGGCAAGGCTCTCTCAGGCGCTGGACGGGGTGGTGGAGGACTGCGTCAACGGAGTGGGAGTGGATTTGAACACCGCCTCCCCCTCGCTGCTGAAACGGGTGGCGGGGATCACCCCGGCGGTCTCCCAGAACGTGGTGGCCTACCGGGAGGAGCACGGTGGCTTCCAAAGCCGGAAGGAGCTGTTAAAGGTGCCCAAGCTGGGCCCCAAAGCCTTCCAGCAGTGCGCCGGCTTCCTGCGGGTGATGGAAAGCCCCAATGTGCTGGACCACACGGCGGTTCACCCCGAGTCCTATGAGGCGGCTCAGCAGCTGCTCACACTGTGCGGGTACACCCTGAAAGACGTGGGGAACCTGTCCCAGCTGCCCCAGCGGCTGAAGGAAGTGGGGGAGGAGCAGGCGGCCCAGGCCTGCGGCATCGGGGTGCCCACCTTGCGGGACATTGTCAGCGAGCTGCAAAAGCCCGGACGTGACCCCCGGGACCAGCTGCCGCCCCCCTTGCTGCGCACCGACGTGATGGAGCTCGCCGATTTAAAGCCCGGCATGAAGCTTTCCGGCACCGTGCGCAACGTGGTGGACTTCGGCGCCTTTGTGGACATTGGCGTCCACCAGGACGGGCTGGTCCACGTGTCCCAGATCACTGACAGGTACATCCGCCATCCTTCCGAAGCCCTCGCGGTGGGGGACATTGTGGAGGTGACGGTGCTCTCGGTGGATGAGGGGAAGAAGCGGATCTCACTTACCATGCGGGACCAGGAAAACCGGCCCCCTCAGCAGGAGCGGGAACGGCCTGCCAAAGGAGCCGGGAGATAAAAGGCTGAAACAGCCGCAAAAGCATTCTATGGAAAAGCCGTTTTCCCTGGGGAGGCTCTCTCCCGGGAAAGCGGCTTTCTTACTGGCGCCAGAGTGCAAAAAAAGAGTCCGAACGCGAATTGCGTTCGGACTCAGTCTGGTGGGAGAGAGTGGATTCGAACCACTGAAGTCATCGACAACAGATTTACAGTCTGCCCCCTTTGGCCACTCGGGAACTCTCCCTTATAAGCCCCATGCCGGACGGCCGGGTATGTAAAACGCGCTTGCTTGTCTGCCAGTGGAGCTGGTGAACGGACTCGAACCCCTGACCTGCTGATTACAAATCAGCTGCTCTACCAACTGAGCTACACCAGCGGATTTTTTAGCGCTTGATTATTATATCCCAGGTCCATGGGAAAGTCAAGGGTAAAAATGAGTTTTTTTAAATTTTTTTGCCGCACCCCGGAAGGGTGGGGAACACAGGGGGAAACCGGGCGGGGAGAAAATCTGTGGAAACAGCAAAAAACCTGTGGACTTTTCCCCGGATTATGCTACAATAAAGTTACATAATACTTTGGGGAAAAGGAGTGTTGTTACAGATGAAAAAGTTTGTTTGCCTGACTTTGCTGCTTTGCCTGGTTGCCTTTTTGCTCTGCGGTTGTGGGAACGACGAGGGAGACGAGAACAGTTCCAGCGGCCTGAACAATACTCCCGCCACAACCAGCCCCTCTCCCACGCCGGAGCCTCAGAACGCCAAAGCCCTGCGGGTCACGGCGGACTCCGGCCTGAACATCCGCGCCCAAGCCTCTACCGACAGTGAGATCCTGGGCCTGGCGGAAAACGGGGAGCGGCTGGCTCTGATGACCGAGGACGCTCAGAACGGCTGGTATCAGATCCAATACAAGGGACAGACCGCCTACGTTTCCGCGGACTACGCGGAGGTCATCGAGGTGACGATGGAGGAGTACAATCAGCTGCGGGGAGAGACGGGTTCTCAGGACAGCTCCGGGAGCTCCGCTTCTTCCACCTCTTCGCCTGCGGAGAACAGTTCTTCCCAGAACAGCTCTTCCGAAAACAGCGCATCTACTGCTTCAGAGGACACGGAGGACGGCGAATAACGACGTTCTCTTTTTCCTGCCCGGCGTCTGTTCCCGGGCTATTTCTACCCGGCGGTTCCTGGAACCGCTGTAAGTGCGAAAGGACAAAATCGACATGAATATTATGATCGTTGGCGGCGGGCTTCTGGGCCGCAAAACAGCGGAAATGCTGGACGAGAAAGGCCACGACGTGGTGCTGATCGACGCCAGCCAGGAGAACCTTGCCCTGCTCAATCCGGATTTCAGCGGCGTTACAGCCATTGGATTCCCCATGGACATCAAAAGCCTGCGGGCAGCCGGGATCGAGGGCTGCGACGCGGTGGCCGTCACCACCCCGGACGACAACCTGAACATCACCGTGGGCCAGATTGCCAAAAACGTGTTTGGCATTCCCAAGGTGATCGCCCGGATCTCGGACCCCTATCGGGAGAACATTTTCGAGCGCTTCGGCCTGCAAACCGTGTGCCCCACCAACATGGCGGGGGACAAGCTGGTGACTGCTCTCACCAGTCCCTGGCAGAGCCGGCAGATCACCTTTGGCACCTCTACGGTCTCCCTGGTGGTGGTCCCGGTGGAGCACCGGTACTTCGGCCACACTACCGCCAACGTGGACCTGCGCCACGGCGACGGCCTGTTCGGCGTCATCAAAGAGGACGGAAGCTTCCTTTTGAAAACCAAGAACGAGGAGATCTACCTGGACAGCGGTGACTCCCTTGTGTGCAGCAGAAAGATCGACTGAGGGAGGAAAGCGGAAATGAAAATGGTGATCGTAGGCGGCGGCAAGGCGGGATGGAACTTGGCGCGGATTCTGTTGGAGCGGCGGCACACGGTGAGCCTGATTGAAAGGGACCGGGAAAAGTGCGAGCGGCTTGCCGACGATCTGGACGCCGCCATCTTTCGCGGGGACGGCACCAATGTGGCGGTGCTGGAGGCCGCCGGCGTTCAGGACGCGGACTGTTTTATGTGCGTGACCGGCAGCGACCAGGACAACCTGGTGGCGTGCCAGCTGGCTCAGGACCACTTCCACGCCAAAAAGGTGATCTCCCGAGTGAACGATCCCCGGAACATTGAGACCTTCCGGGTGCTGGGAATAGAGAACACTGTGAGCAGCACGGACATTCTCACCAAGATGATCGAGCAGGAGGCGGACCTGGCCCACATGCACCTGATTGCCACGCTGAACCAGGGCAAGGCGGGCATCTGCTCCATGACCCTTCCCTCCAACACGGCTTTGGACGGGGTAGCCCTGAAGGACATCAGCCTTCCGGGAGGAACGCTGGTCATTTCCCTGATCCGCCGGGGTGTGCTCACCATCCCCAACGGCTCCACCATCCTCCATGCGGGAGACGAGCTTGTGGCGGTGAGCGAAGAGAAGAGCCAGAAAGCCCTGATGAAGGCGTTGGCAGAGACCCGGTAAAAAAATAAAAAATAATAATAATTACTACTTTACAAATGAGAAAACCTGTGTTATACTAGGGGCACAGTCGGACGAGACGGAACCAACGCCTTGGCCGTCTGAAGCTGACAGAGAAAGGAGCGAGGCGGAGTTTTGGAAAAGCGCGAGAATTTCAGCAGGAAGCGGATTGCCATTCTCACCACCCTGCAGGAGACCACCGTTCATCCCACGGCCGATTGGGTGTACGCCAAACTGAAGCCCCGGTATCCCAATCTCAGTCTGGGTACGGTGTACCGGAACCTGAAAAAGTTCTGCGAAACAGGCAAGGCGGTCAGCGTGGGCGTTATCAACGGACAGGAACACTTCGATGGCCGGGTGGAGCCCCATGCCCACTTTGTATGCAAGCGGTGCGGAGCAGTGCTGGATATTCCCGAGGAATTTTTCCGAAAGCACGAACTGGAGGCCCTCTCTGCCAGGTTTCACTTGAAGTTGGAAGACGCCAGCGTCTTGTTCCAGGGGGTATGCCCCCAGTGCGAGAAGGAACAAATCAGCTGAAAAGGAAAATAACTTTACAGAAACAGAGAAAAACTGAATTTGCTTATTCCAGGAATTTCCAGAGGATTTGAAGGAATAGCTGGAGTGTGTAAAGTAAGAATCCTTTTCAATCATCCTAATGCAGTTCCACAAAATGGACTTATAAATGACCCTACCTACTAAATTTTAAAAACATGGAGGAATTCATCATGAAAAAGTTTGTATGTACTGTTTGCGGCTATGTTCACGAAGGCGACGCTGCCCCCGAAAAGTGCCCTGTCTGCGGCGCTCCCGCTGAAAAGTTTGTGGAGCAGGCCGGTGAGATGACCTGGGCTGCCGAGCATGTGGTGGGCGTTGCCAAGGGTGTTGACGAGGAGATTCTCCAGGGCCTGCGTGAGAACTTCCAGGGCGAGTGCACCGAGGTTGGCATGTATCTGGCCATGGCCCGTGTGGCTCACCGGGAGGGCTATCCCGAGATCGGCCTGTACTGGGAGAAGGCCGCTTACGAAGAGGCCGAGCATGCTGCCAAGTTCGCCGAGCTGCTGGGCGAAGTGGTGACTGACTCCACCAAGAAGAACCTGGAGATGCGTGTGGAAGCTGAAAACGGTGCTACCATGGGCAAGACCGAGCTGGCCAAGAAGGCCAAGGCCCTGAACCTGGATGCCATCCACGACACCGTCCATGAGATGGCCCGTGACGAGGCTCGTCACGGAAAGGCCTTCGCCGGCCTGCTGAAGCGGTACTTCGGCAAGTAAGCGCAATCACTTGCACAGACAGATAAACTCACGTAGAGACCGCTGAATATCTAGGAATTTTGCGGTTTTACAAGTGGGGAAATCCAGATGGTTCATGGAACAGGGATAACGAGAAATCGTTATCCCTGTTTGTGTTAATATGCTTTAGCGAAACGACAACCCCCGGCTAAGCCGGGGAGAGAAAAAGAAATTATATAGTGAAAAAACCTTCTGGTAGAATAGAGTTGCGGTCGGCCAACTGCAACAAAAAAGAACCAGGAGGTCTTTTCAATGAAAGAAAAAGATATAGGGCAATACCGCACAGAAAAGTAGGCGCGATACTGCCAGAAGTGATATAATAAGACCATGGATAAACAGATG
>CALWCD010000049.1 GCA_944376265.1 uncultured Clostridia bacterium
GCCAAAAGGGACTCGAACCCCTGGCCTACTGCTTAGAAGGCAGTTGCTCTATCCAGCTGAGCTATTGGCGCATCTTTTGGCCCGCACATTTTTGGAGCGGGTGATGGGAATCGAACCCACACGACCAGCTTGGAAGGCTGGGGTTCTACCACTGAACTACACCCGCACGTTTTGCGACGGGAATTATTATATCATGCATCGCCTGGATAGTCAAGGAATTTTTGCTTTTTTCTAAGCAAAAAAGGGAGTGTGCCTTCACACTCCCTTTCCGTTGGCTTTTTACAGCGTTTCCAGTTTAAGTTCTCCGTTTTCCATGGTGAGGGAGACGCCCGAAATGGCCCCTTCCCCACGCTCCACCAGCAGCATGGCCAGTTTGTCCTCCACCATGCGCCGAATGTTGTTGCGCAGGTCCCGGGCGCCGCTCTGGCCGTGAATGGACTTCTCCGCCAGATAGTCGCACACCGCCTGGTCGAAGGTGAGGGCGATGCCCTTCTCCTTCAGGGACCCCACATACTCGTTAAGCATCAGGGCGGCGATCTTCTTGTAATCCTCCACGTCCAGGGGACGGAACACGATCACCTCGTCGATACGGCTTAAAAACTCCGGGCGCAAAAACTCGCTGAGGGCTTTTGTCACCTTTTCACGGCTCATGTCCGCAGTGGTCTTGGCAAAGCCCAGGGCTCCCTCTTTTCTCTCGCTGCCCGCGTTGGAGGTCATGACGATGACAGTGTTCTCAAAGTTCACCGTGCGGCCGTGGGCATCGGTAATGCGCCCCTCGTCCAGGATCTGAAGCAGAATGTTCAGCACATCCGGGTGAGCTTTCTCGATTTCATCGAACAGCAGCACCGAGTAGGGGCGGCGGCGGACTTTTTCCGTCAGCTGGCCGGCCTCGTCATAGCCCACGTACCCGGGAGGAGAACCGATGATCTTGGACACGGAGTGCTTTTCCATAAACTCGGACATATCCAGGCGGATCAGAGTCTCCGGGGTGTCGAACAGTTCCTGGGAAAGCACCCGCACCAGCTCCGTTTTGCCGGTGCCGGTGGGCCCCACAAAGATAAAGGAAGCCGGATGGCGCCGGGGACTGATCTGCACCCGGCTACGGCGGATGGCCGCGGAGATGGCGTTCACCGCCTCGTCCTGGCCGATGATTTTCTTGGAAAGCACCTGTTCCAGGTCCGCCAGTTTCTGGAGCTCGTTTTCCGCCACCCGGGAAGCGGGAATGCCCGTCCACAGCTCGATCACCTTGGCCACGTCCTGCTCTTCCACCTGGGCGAACACGCCCTCGCCTTTCAGCTTGTCCAGGCTCTCCTCCAGGGTGGCGATGCGGTAGTGGGTCTTGGCCAGCTCTTCGTAGTCCACCGATTCCCCGCTGGCGGGGTTGGAAAGATCCTGTTCCCTGGCCCGCTCCTTGGACAGGGCCAGCTCGGTGCTGTCGTACTCCTCCAGCTTCTTGTTCCGCAAAGCGGCACAGGCGCAGGCCTCATCCAGCAGGTCAATGGCCTTGTCAGGCAGGTAGCGGTCGCTGATGTACCGCTCCGCCAGCACCACCATCCGCCGGACAATCTGGTCCGACACCTGAACCCGGTGGTAGGCCTCGTAGTAGCCTTTGATGCCGGTGAGGATCTGGCAGGCGTCCTCAATGGAGGGCTCCGCAATGGTCACCGGCTGGAACCGACGCTCCAGGGCGGCGTCCTTTTCGATATACTTCCGGTACTCCGCGAAGGTGGTGGCACCGATAACCTGGATCTCCCCCCGGGAAAGGGCGGGCTTCAGGATGTTGGCCGCGTTCATGCTTCCCTCGGCGTCGCCGGTGCCCACCAGGTTGTGGACCTCGTCGATGAAGAGGATCACGTTGCCATCGGCCTTCACCTCGTCCACCAGACCCTTGATCCGGCTTTCAAACTGGCCCCGGAACTGGGTGCCCGCCACCAGAGCGGTCAGGTCCAGCAGCTGGACCTCCTTGTTCCGCAGCTTGGCCGGAACCTCTCCCCTGGCGATGCGCAAAGCCAGACCCTCCGCCACGGCAGTCTTGCCCACACCGGGCTCGCCAATGAGGCAGGGGTTGTTCTTGGTGCGGCGGGAGAGGATCTGCACCACCCGCTGGATCTCCTTCTCCCGGCCGATAATGTTGTCCAGCTGGCCATTCCGGGCCTTGGCAGTCAGGTCGGTGCAGAAGTTCTGGATGTGCTTCCGCTTTTTCTTGTGGAAGCTCTCCTTCTTCTGCTGGACGCCTGCCCCTCCAAAGCCCCCGTTTTCCCCGGGCCGGCCTCCCAGCATCTGGTCCACCGGAAGGGTTGCGGCGCCTCCGGGAGCAAACAGGTCCTCCCCCTCGTCGTCGCTGTCGTTATTCAGGTTCATCAACTCGGTCATCTGGGCGGTGGCCGCCTCCAGTTCCTCGTCGGTGATGCCCATTTTCTCCATGATATCGTTCACCGGCTTAATGCCCAGCTCCTTGGCGCAAACCAGGCACAGCCCCTGGGGCTCGCTCCCGTTCAGGCCGTTGGACAGAAACACTACCGCCGGTCGTTTTTTGCAGCGTGAACACAGTAACATGACGTTTTCGTTCCTTTCTCTCGTCTCAACACAGCTTTCCCATTAAACCGAAAAAACATGTCCGGAATATGAAGCCGTCGTGAAAAAAGCGGAAACTCCCTCCCAAGGACGGAGCTTCCGCGGTGCAGCTTATGGATCTTTCCGCTTCTCCCGCACGGTTTTCGCGCGGATCTCATCGTGAAGGGAAAGCTCATACCGTTGGTCGTTGGAGCGAAGAATCTTCAGGAAAATCTGGAAATACTTCACCGCGGAATAGACCATCATCACCGCCGTCAAGATCAGCAGCACGTTGCTGACCACATTAAAGACCGTGCCCTCCACATGGAAGAAGCCGTCCATCACCACAATGACCGCCACCGACAGGTAGAACAGCACCGTGGCCACCTTTCCATACCATTTGGCGGCGCAGGGGCGCTTCTGCTTTTTCAGCAGCACCACCGCGCAGCATAGCATGGTGAGCTCCTTGGCAATGAACAGCAGCAGCACCGGGCAGATCACCGGGAACTTGATGGCCAGGCACAAAGCCACCACCCCCTGGGTCAGCTTGTCGGCAAAGGGGTCCAGCATTTTCCCCAGCTCCGTCACCTGGTTCAGCTTCCGGGCAAGCATGCCGTCCACCATATCGGTGAGCCCGGAGAGCACCAGAAGCGCCACGGCCACCGGCAGCTGATCTGCCATGAAATACCAGGCAAAAAAGGGCACAATGAGAATTCGCAGCAGCGAAAGGGCATTGGGCACCGTTAAATTTTGATTGATGGGTTTTCTCTCCTGGGACATGGGTCTCTCTTCCCTCTTTCTCACAAATCTCGTTGTTCCCGTTCCCTGACTTGAACGCTCGCCCCACAGGTCCCTCCTGGGGGAGAACCGGCTTCACCGCTTAGTGAAACATAATCCCCAAGGGGTTCCAGCGGACCATAGCCGCCGCCACATAGGACTGGCGCAGGGCGTCCTGTACCTGAGCCTGCATATCCGCCGCCAGCATGGGGGTGAACACATGAATGGCCGCCAGAACGATCCAGATGGAGACCACAGCCAGGCAAAACCCGAACACGCCCCCCAGTATGCCGTTCACCGCGCTGAGCAGCGGCAGGTGAAACGCGGCGCCCAGGGCATTTGCCGCCACCCGTACCAGAACCATAAACAGGCAGAACAGCACAATCACTGCCAGCACCTTTAAAAATCCCACAAACACCGGCGCCAGGGCGTCGGCAATGAGCCTGGCAGCATGACCGGACTGGTTCGCCACAGACTCCGTCACCGTAATGGCGGTGATTCCCCCCGCCTCCAGAGCCCGGGTGACAAACTCCGGCAGGGAGGCAAACACCTGCTGCACCGCCGTGTAGGTATCCCCGTTTCCCAGGGTAGTGAGGGACTCTCCAATGCGCTCCACCAGACCGGGGCGAAACAGGGTGTCGAACACCCACTGGGCCACAGGCCCTCCCAGCATGGAAGCAAAGCAAGCGGCAAGGATGGCCCCCAGAAAGTGGGCCGCCGACCGGATGAATCCCCGGTGGGCGCCAATGGCCACAAACAGCACGCACACGGCCACAAACACCGCGTCCCACACATAGCCCATGGCAGCCCTCTCCTTTCCGCTGAAAATTCCGTTACCAGATAAATATAGCACAATCCCCGCGTTTCCACAAGCCCCATCCCCCTTACGGAAATCTTAATCAAGGGCTTTTTCTTGCAAAATTACCTGGGAACCTCTATAATCAGTATGTCCCTAGAAGAAGAATTCACACATTTCACAGAAAGGACCTGATCCTATGGCTGTTTACGCCGCTGTCTTTTCCCCCACCGGCACCTCCCGGAAAGGCGCCTGGGAAATGGCTTCCGCTTTGGGAGAGCCTGTCCTGGTGGACGTGACCTGCGCTCCTGCCCCTGAAACCGCCTTCTCCCCCCAGGACCTGGTGGTATTCGGCGTTCCCGTGTACGGAGGCCGTGTGTTCCAGGGGGCTCTGGAACGCCTTGCGCCCCTTCACGGGCAGAACACCCCCTGTATTGTCACTGTCACTTACGGCAACCGGGACTTTGACGATGCGCTGCTGGAGCTGACCGATTTCTGCCGGGAGCAGGGCTTTGTTCCCTTTGCCGGAGCCGCCCTGGTGGGGGAGCACACCTACGGCTCCATCCAGGCAGGGCGGCCCAACCAGGAGGACCTGCTCCAGGACCAGGCCTTTGCCCTGGAGGCCTGGGACGATTTCACCGCAGGCTGGGAGAACTTCTCTCCCACCGGGAACCGGCCCTACAAGGAGGGCGGCAGGGGAGGCAGCTTTGTCCCCGCCACCAAGGACACCTGCGTCCACTGCGGCCTGTGCCGCCGGCAATGTCCCATGGGAGCCATTCAGGAGGACTGCGTCACCATCGACCCGGAAAAGTGCATTTCCTGTTTCCGGTGCGTGAAATCCTGCCCGGTGCAGGCAAAGGGCTGCTTCACCCCGGAGTACGAAAGCTTTGCTGCCGCCTTTTCCCAGCGGCTGAAGGAGCCCAAGGAAAACCGGTATTTTCTCCCTCGGGGATAAGCTTCCCGCAAAAAAAGCTGCTGCGAAATGAACCGCAGCAGCTTTTTTGTTGGTTTGCTAGAACTGGACTTTCCGAATCTCGCTGACCCCCAGCACATAGGCAGTGCTTTCGCTGGCCAGGGCGATGCTTTTGGCGTCTCCGCCGGCGTCACCCCGGGCAAGCTCTTTGCCGGTGGAGGAATCGAAGAGAATGAGCTGCTGGCTCACCAGGACTCCCACAGAACCGCCGGACACAGACAGCGCCTGCACCCGCTCTTCCACTGGAATCTCCACCGGCTCCTCCAGGTCTCGGAACACCAGCAGAGTGCAGGGCCCCGCGTGCTCGTAGGCGGAAATGGACAGGTACACCTGGCTGCCTGTGAACCGCAGCGCTGTGGGAGTGCGGCCCTCGTAGGAAAACTCGGAGAAGCTCAGCTCCGAGGAACGGGCGCGCACCAGGGAAATATCCCCCACTGCGTACAGAATGCCGTTGTCCCCCCAGTAAGCGTCCATCAGCAGGTTTCCCCGGGACTCGTACTCTCCCATGGGTGTTTCCTGGTTCAGGTCGAACACCGTGACTTTGGACACCAGCTCGCCCCCCTGGCTCCGAGCCGTGCAGACCATGGCCCAGGTGCCGTCGGCGTTAAGGGCCACAGCGGTGATGTAGTCCTGGGCAAAGTGATAGGTAAACTGTTCTTCCCCCGTGGACAGGTACACTGTCAGGGTGGAAGCACCATCCTCTCCCTGGGTTGCCAGGGCAAACCGGCCGTTCCGGGACACGGCCCCTGTGAGGATATTCTGCTTGGTAGAGCGCTCCAGTTTTTTCTCTGTGCCGGAAACCACCATATACCCGGTGCTTTCCTGGTTGTACAACAGGTAATGGCCTGAGGCGCACTTTAAAATGGGCTGGTTGAAGCTGTGCCGCAGGGAGAGGACCTCCTTGCCGGAGGTTCCCACCATGGTCAGGGACGTGTCGCTGAGGGACACCACACTGCCGTTGTCAAAGAGGAAATTCCCCGCCGTCACCTGGGACCCGGTGATGGACACCGGGAAGCCGTCCCCCGTGCCGTCGCCGGTGACCTGCACCTGAAGCCAGCTCCAGATGTTCTGGGGCGTGAGGCTTTCCCGGTTGACCCAGAGGGCCAGGCCCAGCACGGCCACCAGCAGCACCACCGCCACCCGGTAAAAGGCCTTCGGCGCCTGCCAGGCCTTCTTTTCCTTTTCCGCACCAGGCCGTTCCTGGTACTCCAAAGTGGCCTGGGGCCCCTCCGATTCCTTGGAAGTTGCCTGGGGTTCTCCTGGGGCAGCCTGCTGTCCCGGAAGGTGATCCCTCAACTGGATAATCTTCCGTTTTTCCTCAGGTTTGCTGTGCTTGGCCATGGGTCACGCTCCTTTCCCATTCGATATTGCTTCACTCAGTAAAACACCCGGTTCAGGTACAGCCCGCAGGCTGGAGCCGTGGGGCCGGCGGCTTTCCTATCTTTTGCCGCGATGATTCCGGGAATGTCCTCCGGGGAGAACTTTCCCTGCTGCACCCGCAGCAGGGTTCCCACCATAATGCGCACCATGTTGTAGAGGAATCCGTCCGCAGCCACGGTGAAGGTCACCAGGTCCCCCCGCCGGTCCACCCGGGCAGTGGTCACCGTGCGGGTCAGGTCCCCCTTCTCCCGCTTGTCCAGGGTACAGAAGGAGGAGAACTCGTGGGCCCCCAGGTAGTGGGCCGCTGCACGGTTCAGCAGCGCCTCGTCTATGGGATACCAATAGTGCAGGGCCCGGTCTTTTAAAAAGGGGTCTCGCACCGGGTGATTCCAAATTTGGTACACGTATTCCTTCCCCCGGCAGGAATACCGGGCGTGGAAGTCCAGAGGCACCGTCTCGCAGGAGCGCACCGCCATGTCCTGGGGCAGGTAATGGTTCAGCGCCGCCTGGAGCCGCTCCGGGGCAATGGGGCTTTCCGTTTTCACGCTGACACAGAATTCCCGGGCGTGGACGCCGGTGTCTGTCCGGGAGCAGGCCTTGATGTCCTCCTGCCGGCCGGTGATTTTGTACAGCGCCTCCTGGAACACCTGCTGCACTGTCACGGCGTTTTCCTGGATCTGCCAGCCGTGGTAGTGGGCGCCGTCGTAGGAGAGCTTGATGAGAAGATTTCGTTCCATAGTCCCCCCTGTTTACGGCCGTCCCACAGCGGGAAGCAGCAGGTTCAGTGCAACAAAAGCCGCCAGCGCCGCCAGGGAGGCCGCCGCCACCATCCAGTCGCTTCTGCCGAAAGAGAGGCTCTTCATCTTGGTGCGGCCCTCCCCGCCGTGGTAGCAGCGGCTCTCCATGGCGGTGGCCAGGTCAAAAGCTCTGCGAAACGCCGACACAAACAGGGGAATGAGCACCGGCACCAGGGCTCGAATCCGCTGGGCCAGGCTTCCGCTTTCCATGTCCGCCCCCCGGGCCTTCTGGGCAGCCATAATCTTGTCGGTCTCCTCCAGCAGAGTGGGCACAAACCGCAGGGCAATGGTCATCATCATGGCAAACTCGTGGATGGGCACCCCCAGCTTGGACAGGGGCTTCAACAGCCGTTCGATGGCGTCGGTGAGCTGGGTGGGGGAAGTGGTGAAGGTGAGCACCGAGCTTGCCAGGATCAGGGCCACAATGCGCACCGCCACAAACACGCAGGTGATCAGGCCGTTTGCGGTGACCCGCAGAATGCCCCACTGCCACAAAGGCTCCCCCGTGCCGTAAAAGATGTTCAGCACGCTGGTGAAGGCCACCAGGAACAGAATGGGCTTTAAGCTTTTCAGGTACAGCTTCAGGGGGATGCGGGACAGGGCCATGCCCAGGCCGATATACGCCACCGCCAGGGCCAGGGAAGCGAAGTTCCCCGCCACAAACAGCAGCACAATGGCATAGATCACCAGGCAGATCTTCATCCGGGGGTCCGCCCGGTGCATCAGGGATTTCTGGGGAAAATACTGCCCCAGGGTGATGTCCGAGATCATCGCAGCTCCTCCTTCCGCTTTAAAATGGGGATGAGCTGGTGCAGGGCGTCGTCCACGGTGAGGGTGGACTCATCCACAGGCAGCCCCATCTTTTTCAGCTCCTGCAGGATCTTGGTGATCTGAGGCACCCGCAATCCCATGGCTTCCAGCTCCGTGCCCCGGGCAAAGACCTCTTTGGTCGCCCCCAGCATGGCGGCGTGGCTGCGGTTCATCACCAGTATCCTGTCGGCGGTGCGGCCAATGTCCTCCATGCTGTGGGACACCAGCAGCACCGTGTTCCCCCTGGTCTTGTGGTACTGGGTGATCTGGGCCAGCAGCACATCACGGCCACGGGGGTCCAGACCGGCGGTGGGCTCGTCCAGGATGAGCACGTCCGGGTCCATGGCGATAACTCCCGCTATGGCCGCCCGGCGCTTTTCGCCCCCGGAGAGCTCGAAGGGGGACTTCTCCAGCAGCTCCGCTTTCAGCCCGGTAAAATGGGCCGCCTCCCGGGCGCGCTCCTCCGCTTCCTGGTCGGACAGGCCCTTGTTTTTGGGGCCGAACATAATGTCCTTCAGCACGGTCTCCTCGAAGAGCTGGTACTCCGGATACTGGAACACCATGCCCACCTTGAAGCGCACTTGGCGGATCTTCTTGGGCTCGGCCCAAATGTCCTTCCCGTCCAGCAGCACCTGGCCGGAGGTGGGCCGCAGCAGGCCGTTGAGCATTTGGATCAAGGTGGACTTGCCGCTGCCCGTATGGCCGATAACCCCTAAAAACTCGCCTTTTTCCACCTGGATGGACACCCGGTCCACAGCGGTCTTTTCAAAGGGTGTGCCGGGGCTGTACCGATAGACCAGCTCCTTGGTTTCTAGAATCGCCAAAATTCCTTTCCCCTTCCTTTCCCCTGTGTTCAATGGGTTTCCATGCGCAGGTAGCGCCGGAACATTTTCACGCACTCCTCCACGCCCAGGGGCATTTCCGGAAGCTTGATCCCCGCCGCGGTCAGCCGGTAGGCCAGCTCCGTGGCCTGGGGCACGTCCAGGTCGTGGCGCTTTAAAAACTCCACGTCGGAGAACACCTCCCGGGGAGTGCCGTCCCGCAGGATGTTCCCCTCGTCCATCACCACCACCCGGCCCGCCTGGACCGCTTCGTCCATATAGTGGGTGATAAGCACAATGGTGATGCCCTTCTCCCGGTTCAGCCGCCGGATGGTCTCCATCACTTCCGTGCGGCCCCGGGGGTCCAGCATGGCGGTGGGCTCGTCCAAAACAATGCACTTTGTCTCCATGGCGATAATCCCCGCAATGGCCACCCGCTGCTTCTGGCCGCCGGAAAGCTTGTGGGGGGCGTGCTCCCGGTACTCGTACATGTCCACCGCCTTCAGGGCCTCGTCCACCCGCCGGCGGATCTCCCGGGGCTCCACCCCCAGGTTTTCCGGGCCGAAGGCCACGTCCTCTTCCACCACGCCTGCCACCAGCTGGTTATCCGGGTTTTGCAGCACCAGGCCCACCTGGCGGCGCACGTCCAGCTGGGTCTCCTCCACGCTGGTGTCGATGCCCCCCACCAACACCTTCCCGGCGGTGGGGATGAGCATGCCGTTAAAGAGCTTGGCCATGGTGGACTTGCCGCAGCCGTTGTGCCCCAACAGGGCCACAAACTCCCCCTCCTCAATGGAGAGGTCCACGCCGTGGAGCACCTCTCTGGCGTCCACGGTTTCGGCATCGTAAGAAAAACGCACTTGCTGCGCCTGGATAAAGGACATGAAAAATCACCTTTTAACAAGAATTCTTACCGGAACATGATCTGCCGGGAGCCTTCCGCTTTACTGGCTCTCCCAGATGGCCGTGCTGCCGCAGGGCAAAGTCAGTCCGGTGCTGGTCACCGGCAGGCCGATCTCGTCGGAGCTGATCCTGCCGCCGAACCGCTTTTGCAAAAGCACCCCCAGCAGGTACTCCATCACCGAGGGGGAAAGCCCGGTGGTGTAGGAGTTCAAAATGAAAAACAGGGGCTTCTCGCTTAAAATAGGCAGGCACATGTCAATGAGGCCGTAGAGCTGCTCCTCCAGCTTCCACACCTCGCCCCCGGGCCCTCTGCCGTAGGAGGGGGGGTCCATGATGATGCCGTCGTAGGTGCGGCCCCGGCGCTGCTCCCGCTGGACGAACTTCACGCAGTCGTCCACCAGCCACCGCACCGGGCGGTCCGCCAGGCCGCTTGCCTGGGCGTTCTCCTTGGCCCACTGGACCATTCCTTTGCTGGCGTCCACGTGGGTTACCGCCGCTCCCGCCTTCATGCAGGCCAGGGTGGCGGCGCCGGTGTAGCCAAACAGGTTCAGCACCCGCACCGGGTCTTCCGGGGGACGGTGGGCGCCCTGGATCTTCTCCATGGCGAACTTCCAGTTCACCGCCTGCTCCGGAAAAATGCCCGTGTGCTTAAAGCCCATGGTCTTTAACCGGAAGGTGAGCCCCTCCCACTGAATCTTCCACACGGGAGGAACCTTCTGGAATTCCGTCCACCTGCCCCCGCCGGAGCTGGAACGCTGGTACCGGGCGTGGGCCTTCCCCCACCGGGGATCGGTCCGCTCTCCCGACCAGATGATCTGGGGGTCCGGCCGGATGAGGAGGATGTCCCCCCACCGCTCCAGCCTCTCCCCTTCCAGGGTGTCTATGAGCTCGTAGTCCTGCCATTGTGCCGTTCGCATGGCCCTCCGCCTTTCTGTTGTGTACTTCTCTCACTCCCCACCCAGGGTGAGCTGGTCCTCGTCCCGCAATCTGCCGGGCACCGGGAAACCCAGGTGCAGGTACGCCGCCGCTGTGGCGCAGCGTCCCCGGGGCGTGCGGGTGAGAAAGCCCACCTGCATCAGGTAGGGCTCGTTTACGTCCTCAATGGTGACGGCTTCCTCCCCGATGGCGGCGGCCAGAGTCTCCAGTCCCACAGGACCGCCGTTGTAGTTTTCGATAATGGCCCGGAGCATGTTCCGGTCGCTGGCGTCCAGGCCCAGTTCGTCAATTTCCATTCGGTCCAAGGCGATCTTGGCGGTGTTCAGGGTGATGACCCCGCCGCTCATCACCTCGGCGAAATCCCGGACCCGCTTTAGCAGCCGGTTGGCAATGCGGGGGGTGCCCCGGGAGCGGGAGGCGATCTCCAAAGCGGCGTCCGCCTCGATCTGGGCCCGAAGGATGCCGGCGCTGCGCAGGACGATCTTCCCCAGCTCCTGGGGGGAATACAGCTCCAGCCGCAGCACCACCCCGAACCGGTCCCGCAGGGGGGCGGAAAGCTGTCCGGCCCTGGTGGTGGCCCCCACCAGGGTGAACCTGGGCAGGGGCAGATGGTAGGAAGCTGCCATCTGGCCTTTTCCGGTGATGATGTCCAGAGCGAAGTCCTCCATGGCCGGGTAGAGGATCTCCTCCACGGTGCGGGGCAGCCGGTGGACCTCGTCGATAAACAGCACGTCCCCGGGGCTCAGGTTGGTGAGCAGAGCCGCCAGGTCTCCCGGCTTCTCAATGGCAGGGCCGCTGGTAATCCGCAGATTCACCCCCAGCTCGTTGGCCACGATCCCCGCCAGGGTGGTCTTGCCCAGGCCGGGAGGGCCGTAAAGCAGCACGTGGTCCAGGGATTCCTTCCGGCTCTTGGCGGCCTCGATGTAGATCTTCAAGTTCTCCTTGACCTTGTCCTGGCCCACATAGTCGGAAAAAGTCCGGGGGCGCAGGGGGTTTTCCACCGCCTGGTCCTCCGGAGTATAGCCCGGCTCCATCATGCGGTTTTCATAGTCCAGGTCGTCGTCCCAGTCGGCTTTTCCGCCGTAAGGTTCCACAGGCATGAGGGTTCCTCCTTTCGTCGTCTCGTTTCACAGGGCGGTCACTTGCCGCTGCCAAAGCCCTTCAGGGCCAGGCGGATCAGCTCCTCCGGAGGCAGAGCGGAATCCAGCCTGCCCACAGCGGCGGCAGCCTCGCTGGCGGAGTAGCCCAGGGTCACCAGGGCGCCCACCGCCTGGGCCGCATTCCCGGAGGCGGAAGGTCCGCCCGGCTCCGGCATCCCCTCCAAGGGCGCTCCCCCGGACAGGTCCTTCACCTTGTCTTTCAGCTCCAGCACAATCCGCTGGGCCAGCTTCTGGCCCACGCCGTTTGCCCTGGTAAAGCGCTTGGCGTCCCCCGCGGCGGCGGCCAAGGCCACCTCCTCCGGTGTGAGCTGGGACAGAATGGCCAGCCCCACCTTGGGTCCCACCCCGCTGATGGCCGTCAGCAGCTTGAAGCAGGAAAGCTCCCCCTTGGTGGCAAAGCCGAACAGGTCCAGCGCGTCCTCACGGACGTTCAAATAGGTGTACAAGGTGGTCTTTTCCGAGAGCCTGGGAAGGCTGCGCAGAGTGTTCATGGAGGTCATGCACCGAAAGGCCACGCCTCCCACGTCCACCACCGCCGCTCCCGGCTCGGTGACTACTAAGGTTCCTGTGACGCTGTAAATCATGGGTATCTCCTTCGTGTTTCATGGCCGGACTCAGATCACCTGGTCCGGCTTGTGGCCCCGTTTCAGCAGCACCCGCCGCAGGGACGAGCCCGCCGCCTGTCCGTGACAGATGGCCAGGGCAAGGGCGTCGGCGGTGTCGTCGGGCTTGGGCACTTTTTCCAGGCGCAGCAGCCGCCGGGTCATCTCCTGGACCTGGGGCTTCAGCGCCTTGCCGTAGCCGGTGACCGCCTGCTTCACCTGCATGGGGGTGTACTCGTACAGGGGCACCCCTGCCTGAGAAAGGGCCAGCAGGATCACTCCCCTGGCCTCCGCCACCCCGATGCCTGTGGTCTTATTGTTGGTGAAGTACAGCTTTTCCACGGCAGCCGCCTGGGGAGAGAGCCTTGTGAGAATCTGGTTCATGCCCTGGTAAATCTCCTCCAGCCGCAGGCCGAAGTCTGCCCCGGCAGCCGTGGTGATGGCTCCGTATTCCAGGGGCCGGTACCTGCCGCTGCTGGTCTCAATGACCCCGTAGCCCACAATGGCGTAGCCGGGATCGATCCCAAGGATCCGCAAAATTCTCCCCTCCTCCCATAGAATATCCGTATTATTATAGCACAAACCGCTTTCGGGGTAAAGGGAATTTCCCCTATTGTCACCCATGGAAAAAGGGAAGGGACCTTTGCCCCTTCCCCTTTTTTGCCTTTCCCCGGCCCCCTCAGTTCTGGGGACGGTAGGAAAATCCTTCAAATGCAGCCTTGGCGCCGGGCTCCCCCTGGCAGTACATGCCGAAGAAGCACCCGGTGAAGGTGCAGATCATGCACTCGGTGGAGATGAGCTGGGTGGAGGCTGTCCCCAAAGACTGGGGCTCGCCCCCCTCCGCCTGAACGAAAAACTCAAAGGCCAGCCTGTCTGCCTGGATGGTGAGGGTCAGCTTTCCCTCCTCCGGCAGAAACACGGGCCGGGACTCCACCAGCATATCGGCGCTGCGCCGACGCAGGAATGCCGCCCGCTTTCCCTCTCTCCGGGTGACCACCAGGTCGTAGTGGTGGTCTTTGGTGTGAAACACCGTAAGGCCCGCTTCCGCCTGCTCGGTTTCCGGGGCAAACTCCATCACAGTCTTCACCGTGACGTCAAAATGCTGCTGCCGCCGGGCCAACAGGGTGGGAGAGCCCAAGCTTTCCAGGTCGTCCTTCCCGGCGGTGAGGGTCAGCCCCTGGGCCAGCACATAGTTCTCCTCATAGGGATTGCGCAGGTAGGACCACAGTGGCGAAAGTTCCCCGGCGGTGGTGAAGTCCTCCTCCTGGGCAAAGGTGTTCTGGGCCGCGAAGCCGTCGGGCAGGGTCTGCTCCGGCGTGCCGGGGCCCTCCATCTCCCACTGGATGGGCTTGCCTTCGCCCACCAGGGGCCAGCCCTCCTCATCCCAGGTGACGGGGGCCAGCATGGTCTCCCGCCCCATGTGGTGGAGCATGAACTGAGAGGGACGGATGCCGTGGAACACCATCCACCAGCTGCCCTTTCCGTCCTCCACCAGGTCGGCGTGGCCCAGGGCTTGGGCTTCCCCGCCCCGGGGATTCAGGTTCCGGTGGGTGAGGATGGGGTTCCGGGGGCAGCTTTCAAAGGGACCCCAGATGGAGTCGCTGCGGGCGATGGTCTCCATGTGGCCGTATTCCGTGCCTCCCTCGGCGATCATCAGATAGTACTTGCCGGAGATCTTGTAGATGTGGGGGCCTTCCGGGCACTTGCCGCCGGTGCCGTACCAGATGGGCCGCACCGGGGACAGCACCTTGCCCGTCTCCAGGTCCACCTCAAACTGGCCGATGCACTGGACCCCCTGGTCGTCCATGTGGGTGCGCTGCATGTACACCTTGCCGTCCTCGTCCCAGAACAGGGAGGGGTCGATGCCCCCCTGGTCAATCCACACCGGGTCGGACCAAGGGCCCTTGGGATCATCGGTGGTGACCACGAAGTTCCCCCCGTGGGTGACATTGGTGGTGATCATGTAATACTTCCCGTTGTGGAACCGGATGGTAGGGGCGTAAATGCCTCCGGACACCCGGCAGCCGTCCAGCTCCAGCTGGCTGCGGCGAGTGAGCACATAGCCCAGAGACTCCCAGTTCACCAGATCCCGGCTGTGCCACAGGGGCACTCCGGGGAAGAACTCGAAGGAGCTGTTGGCCAGGTAGTAGTCCTCCCCCACCCGGCAGACGCTGGGGTCCGGGTAGAAGCCGGGAAGCAGCGGATTGCGGTATTTCATAGCACATTCCTCCCAAAGATTTCTGCCTTCATCATACCCAAAACAGGGCCGCCGCGCAAGGGAAAAATTTGCGTTCTCTTTTCAATTTTTTGACAGAAAAAAGGGACACCCCGCGAAACCGTGGGCGTGTCCCCTGCCGGGCTCACAGCTTCAGCTGCTCCCCCGCGTTTTCCTCCCCGTCGGGCAGAGCCCCCAGGGCGGGAAGATTCTTTTTATACCGGTTGGGATTTTTCAGCATCCCATCCTCATACAGCCGGGCGCTCATAAGCCGCTGGCCCTTTTTCAGGTTCATGGCCTGGACGCCCTGGGTGTTCTTGGTGGTCTTGGGCTGGATGAGCCCGGTGTGGAACAGGAGCATCCGCCCGGAGGAGGCAGTCAGCAGCACTTCCTGGTCCTCCTTTACGTACAGCGCCGCCGCCAGAGGGGACTTGTCGCTGTAAGCGCTCACCAGCTTTTTCCGGTTCTGCTTGGTCTGATAGGCGCTCATCTCCACTTTGGCCACCTTGCCGTTCTCGAAGAAGAACAGCATATACCCATCGTACTCGTGGGTGACGGCCATATACACCGCCCGCTCGTTCTCGTCCATCTGGGCCTTGGCGGGGACATACTCTCCCAGGACGCTGGCCTTGATGTCGCCGAAATCGCTGGCTTTCATTTTGTAGACCTGGCATTTGTCGGAGAAGAACAGCAGCTCGGCGCTGTTTTGCTCCTCCATCTGCTGGGTGATCTCGTCCCCCTCCTTCAGCTTCTGCTCCCCGCTCATCCGCAGGGACTGGGGGGTGATCTTCTTGAAATAACCCTCTTTGGTGAAGAACAGGTTCACCGGGTACTCCGGCACCTCCTGGGTAATCTCCACCTCTTCCACCTCGTCGGCGTAAAGGATCATGGACCGGCGGGGCTGGCCGTACTTCTGGGCCACCTCCTCCAGCTCCTTGACGATGATGCTCTTCACCTTGGCCTTGGAGCTCAGAACGCTTTCCAGTTCGGCGATGGCCTTTTCCAGCTCCTCCACCTCCTGGGTGCGCTTGAGGATATACTCCCGGTTCAGGTGCCGGAGCTTGATCTCCGCCACGTACTCCGCCTGGATCTGGTCAATGCCGAAGCCGATCATCAGGTTGGGCACCACCTCGGCCTCTTCCTCTGTCTCCCGGACAATGCGGACGGCCTTGTCAATGTCCAGCAGAATCATCTGCAGGCCCTGCAGCAGGTGGAGCTTTTCCTTTTTCTTCTGCAGGTCAAAGTAGGTGCGGCGGCGGACGCACTCCACCCGGAAGGCAGTCCACTCCTCCAGAAGCTCCCGCACCCCCAGCACCCGGGGAGTCCCCCCGATGAGCACATTGAAGTTGCAGGCAAAGCTGTCCTCCAACGTGGTGAGCTTGTAGAGCTTCTGCATCAGCTTATCGGGGTCGGTGCCCCGCTTCAAGTCGATGGTGATCTTCAACCCGTCCAGGCCGGTCTCGTCCCGGATGTCGGCGATCTCCTTGAGCTTGCCCAGTTTCACCAGGTCGATGACCCGCTCCACAATCACCTCGATGGTGGTGGTGGGCGGGATCTGGGTCACATCGATGCAGTTGGCGCTCTTGTCGTAGGAATAGCGGCACCGCACCCGGAAACTGCCCCGGCCTGTCTGGTAAATGCTCCCCATCTGGTCACGGTCGAAGAGGATCTGCCCTCCACCGGGGAAATCGGGAGCCTGCATGGTCTGGAACAGGTCCGCTTCCGGGTCGCGGATCAGGGCGATGGCAGTGCGGCACACCTCCGCCAGGTTGAAGGGGCAGATGTTGCTGGCCATGCCCACGGCGATGCCCGTATTGGCGTTTACCAGCACGCTGGGGAAGGTGGCGGGCAGCAGGGTGGGCTCCTTCATGGTGCTGTCGTAGTTGTCCACAAAGTCCACTGTGTCCTTGTCAATGTCCTGGAACAGCTCCCTGCAGATGGGGTCCAGCCTTGCCTCGGTGTAGCGGGAGGCGGCCCAGGCCATGTCCCGGGAATAGACCTTGCCGAAGTTGCCCTTGGAATCCACATAGGGATGCAAAAGCGCCTCGTACCCTCGGGAGAGCCGCACCATGGTGTCGTAGATGGCGGCGTCCCCGTGAGGGTTCAGCTTCATGGTCTGGCCCACAATGTTGGCGCTCTTGGTCCTGGCGGAACCCAGAAGGCCCATTTTGTACATGGTGTAAAGCAGCTTCCGGTGAGAGGGCTTGAAGCCGTCGATCTCCGGAATGGCCCGGGACAGGATCACGCTCATGGCGTAGGGCATAAAGTTCTGCCGCAGGGTCTCGCTGATGTCCTGCTGGACAATCTCCCCCGCTCCGGCAATAAAGCCCTGCATTTTGGAGGAGCCGCCCCGGGAGGGCTGCTGTCGTTTTTTTGCCATTCTCTGTGTTTCCCTCCTTCTCTCAGGACACGTCCAGGTCGTCCAGGTATTCGCTGCCGTGCTGGGCGATATAGTCCTTCCGGCCGGTCAGGTTGTCCCCCAGCAGCACGTCGAACATCTCCGCGGCCTGGACTGCGTCCCCGGGCTTTACCTGAATAAGTCGGCGGGTCTTGGGGTTCATGGTGGTCAGGTTCATCATGTCCGAGTCGTTTTCTCCCAGGCCCTTGGAGCGCTGGATGGTGTACTTCTGCCCCTCCAGCTCCTGGAGAAACTGGTCCTTCTCCCGCTCGTTGTAGGCGAAGTAGGTCTTGTCCTTGGAGGTGATCTCGTACAGGGGGGACTCGGCAATGAACACCTTGTTCTGGGAGATCAGGTCCGGGGTCAGCCGGTAGAGCATGGTCAGCAGCATGGTGCGGATGTGGAACCCGTCCACGTCCGCATCGGTGCACAGAATGACCTTGTTCCACCGCAGGGCGTTGATGTCAAAGGCGCCGATGGACTTGTTGGCCTTGCTCTTCACCTGCACCCCGCAGCCCAGCACCTTGATAAGGTTCATGATGATCTCGTTTTTAAAGATCTTGTCGTAGTCCACTTTCAGGCAGTTGAGGATCTTGCCCCGGATGGGCATCACCGCCTGGAAGTTGGGGTCCCGGGCCTGCTTTACCGAACCCAGGGCGGACTTGCCCTCCACGATAAACAGCTCCCGCTGGCTGATGTCTTTGGAGCGGCAGTCCACAAACTCCGCCACCCGGCTGGTGATGTCCATTTTCCCGGTGAGCTTCGTCTTCAGGTTCAACCGCGTCTTTTCCGCGTCCTCCCGGCTGCGCTTGTTGATGAGCACCTGGCCGGCGATCTTCTCCGCGTCCAGGGGATTCTCGATGAAGTAGACCTCCAGGTTGTGGCGGAGCATTTCCACCATGGCCTCCTGGATGCCCTTGTTGGTGATGGCCTTCTTGGTCTGGTTCTCGTAGGAGGTCTGGGTGGAGAAGGAGGAGATGACAATCACCAGGCAGTCCTCCACGTCCTGGAAGGTGATTTTGCTCTCGTTCTTGTTGTACTTGTTGTTCTGCTTCAAGTAGGCGTCAATCTGGTACACAAAGGCGTTTCGCACCGCCTTGTCAGGGGCGCCGCCGTGCTCCAGCCAGCTGGAGTTGTGGTAGTACTCCGTCATGTGGACCCGGTTGGAAAAGGCCGCCGCCACGTTGATCTTCACGTTGTACAGGGCCATGTCCTCCCGGTCCTTCACCTTCTTCTCGCTCTGCCAGAACTGCACCGGAGTGAGGGCGTCCTCCCCCGCCAATTCCTTGGCATGATCCAGAATGCCGTTCTCGTAGCAGAAGTCGGTGGTCTCAAACTTTCCGGGAGCCACCTCGTTTTTCAGGTGGAAGGTGACCCCGGCGTTGACCACCGCCTGGCGCTTTAAAACGTCCAGGTAGTAGTCCAGCCCCACGTCAATGTCCGTGAACACCTGCAGGTCCGGCTTCCACTTGATAAGCGAACCGGTGTCCTTTTTCCCGTAGGCTTCCTTATGCAGGCCGCCCACGTTTTCCCCCCTCTCAAAGTGGAGGGTATACCGGAACCCATCCCGGCGGATATCCACGTCCATGTATTCCGCGGCGTACTGGGTGGCGCACAGGCCCAAACCGTTCAGGCCCAGGGAGTACTCGTAGTTCTCCCCGGCAGTGTTGTTGTACTTGCCGCCGGCGTACATCTCGCAGAACACCAGCTCCCAGTTGTACCGCTCCTCCTTGGTGTTGTAGTCCACCGGAATGCCCCGGCCGTGGTCCTCCACCTGGACGGAGTGGTCCAGGAACCGTGTAATGGTGATCTCCTTGCCGTAGCCCTGCCGTGCCTCGTCGATGGAGTTGGACAGGATCTCGAAGATGGAGTGCTGGCAGCCGTCGATGCCGTCGGAGCCAAAGATCACCCCAGGGCGCAGCCGCACACGGTCTGCCCCTTTCAGGCTGGTGATGCTGTCGTTTCCATAGGTCTGTTTTTTTGCCATAGTCCCTCCTGTATGACCTCAAGCCAACCGGCTTTACACACTTCCAAACAGCAAGAAAGGGAATGTGACCATTCCCTTGGTTGCCATGTTCTAAAAATCAGTCCGCTTCTTGAGAAGGAGCTTCCTCCGCCTGGGGCAGGGCCTCCGGGCGCTGGATGTCCTGGGGCATGGTGGGAATGGCCCCGCTGGGAAGCAGGGTGCCGTCCATCACCTGCTGGAACTCCATGCCGTCCACTTTCTCCTTCTCGTAGAGCACCCCGGCCAGCCGGTGAAGCTCTTCCATATGGTCCTTCAGGATCTTCTCCGTCTTTTCGTAGGCGGTGGAGATGATGCTCTGAATCTCTTCGTCGATCTCGGAAGCGGTCTGCTCCGAGTAGTTGCTGATGTGGCCCATCTCCTTACCCAGGAAGGGGTTGCTGTCGTCGGAACCGTAGGTGATGGGACCCAGCTTGTCGCTCATGCCGTACTTGGTCACCATGGCTCGGGCAATCTTGGTGGCCCGCTCAATGTCGTTGGAGGCGCCGGTGGAGATATCATCCAGCACCAGGGCTTCCGCCACCCGGCCGCCCAGCAGCACCACCAGCTCTTCCCGCATTTCCTCACGGCTGCGGTAGGTCCGGTCCTCCGTGGGCAGGTGCATAGTGTAGCCTCCCGCCATGCCCCGGGGGATAATGGAAATCTGGTGGACAGGGTCCTGGGTCTTACAGTAGTAGGTGGCAATGGCGTGGCCGGCCTCATGGTAGGCGGTGAGTTTCTTCTCTTTCTCGCTCATGACACGGCTCTTCTTCTCCGTGCCCACCACCACCTTGATGGTGGCCTCTTCAATCTCCTCCATGGTGATGGCCCGATGATTCTTCCGGGCTGCCAGGAGGGCGGCTTCGTTCAACAAGTTCTCCAGGTCCGCGCCGGTGAAGCCGGCAGTGGACTTGGCAATGGTGGAGAGCACCACGTCGGGAGCCAAAGGCTTGCCCTTGGCGTGGACCCGCAGGATCTCCTCACGGCCCTTGATGTCGGGATAGCCCACCATCACCTGGCGGTCAAACCGGCCGGGACGCATGAGGGCGGGGTCCAGAATGTCGGGGCGGTTGGTGGCGGCGATCATGATGACCCCCTCGTTGGCGCCGAAGCCGTCCATTTCCACCAGTAGCTGGTTCAGG
>CALWCD010000050.1 GCA_944376265.1 uncultured Clostridia bacterium
TCCGTGGCCAAGCTCAGCTATGACTACTGCCGGGACGGCATCTCCAACACCTTCTCCATCACTCCCCAGGCTCTGGGCAAGACGGAGACGGAGCGCATCGACAACCTGGTGAGCATTCTCACCGGCTACTTTGCCCAGAACGCTCACCATCTCAACGTAAACGTCTTAAACCGGGAGACCCTCATCGACGCCTACAACCACCCGGAAAAGTACCCCAGCCTCACCATTCGGGTGTCCGGGTACGCGGTGAACTTCTACAAGCTCTCTCGGGAGCAGCAGCGGGAGGTCATTTCCCGGACCTTCCACGTGTCCCTGTAACGCCCTATGAAGGGAAGAGTGCATTCCATTCAGTCCCTGGGGGCGGTGGACGGCCCCGGGGTGCGGTATGTGGTGTTTTTGCAGGGGTGCCCGCTCCGGTGCGCCTACTGCCACAACCCGGACACCTGGGACTTTGCCGGGGGCATGGAGCGGGAGGCCGCCGACCTGGTCCAGGAGATCTGCCGCTTCAAGCCCTATTTCGGGAAAAAGGGCGGGGTCACCGTCTCCGGAGGGGAACCTCTGCAGCAGCCCGCCTTTGTGGAGGAGCTGTTTTCCCTGCTCCACAAGGAGGGCATCCACACCGCTTTGGACACCTCGGGGGTGGGAGACCTTACCGCCGCCCGGCGGGTGCTGGAGCACACGGACCTGGTGCTGGGGGACTTGAAATTCGCCACGGCGGAGGAGTACAGGACCTACTGCCGGGGGGACATGGAGAAGATTCTCTCCTTCTACCGGCTGGTATCGGAGATGAAGGTGCCCCTGTGGGTGCGCCACGTGGTGGTGCCCGGGCTCAACGACAGCCTGGAGGACATGGGAAAGATCAAGGCCCTGGCGGAGAGCTTTCCCAATTTGGAGAAGATGGAGTGGCTGCCCTTCCACAACCTGTGTCTTGAGAAATACCAGCAGCTGGGCATCCCCTTCCCCCTGGAAGGCACGGACAATATGGACGACCAAAAATTGGAGGAAATGGCCCAAGCCCTGACCGCCGAAGGCGCGTAAAAGTTTTGGTCAAGCTTTTTCAAAAGCTTGCGGGTGACCCCGCTGGACAAGCCGCGCCAAGGGGCGGCGGCTAAACGCCGCGCCTATGCTGGCCGTCCCCTCACGTCCGCGCCGAACATGACAGTCCTGGAAGCGTCCCTTCCCCACCAATCCCTTCGTGAAAGGAAACCATCCACAAAGGCCCGGACTCTCCGGGCCTTTGTTTTTTCTCCCCTTTCCTCCCTCCGGGTTTTGGGGTATAATAGACCCCGAACGAAAAAACTGTCCTTTTCCCGCGCGTCACGCTTTTACGCGCTTTTAGGAGCTTCTTTATGAAACACATCTTGCTCATCGCCACCGGAGGCACCATTGCCTCCCGGAAAACCGACCAGGGGCTTGCCCCTCAGCTTTCCCCCCAGGAGCTGCTGGGCTACGTCCCCGATGCCGCTTCCCTCTGCTCCATCGACACCCTCCAGCCCCTCAATCTGGACTCCACCAACATCCAGCCGGAACACTGGCTTCTGCTGGCAAAGCTCATTGAGGAGCGCTACCACCAGTACGACGGCTTTGTCCTCTGCCACGGCACCGACACCCTGGCCTACACCGCCGCGGCCCTCTCCTATCTCATCCAGCACACCCGCAAGCCCATTGTGCTCACCGGCGCCCAGCGGTCCATTGACGAGGACACCACCGACGCCAAGACAAACCTTTTGGACTCCCTGCGCTACGCCTGCTCCGGAGAGAGCGGGGTGTGCATTGTGTTCGGCAGCCACGTCATTGCCGGCACCCGGGCCCGCAAGTCCCGGACCAAAAGCTACAACGCCTTTACCAGCCTCAACTTCCCGGACCTGGCCTCCATCCACGAGAGCCGGGTGGTGCGGTACATTCCCTGGGCCGAAACCGGGGACCCGGTGTTCTACCACAAGCTGAACACCCGGGTGTTCCTGTTAAAGCTCACCCCCGGCATGGACCCTGCCGCCTTTGATGCCGCGGGCCGGCTGTGCGACGGGCTCATTATCGAGAGCTACGGGGTGGGGGGCATCCCCGACCTGTACCTGGAGGAGCTGGACAAGCTGATCCGTCAGGGCAAGACCGTCATCATGGCCACCCAGGTTCCCCAGGAAGGTAGCGACCTGTCCGTGTACCAGGTGGGCCACCGGGTGAAGGAGCGGTACCGGCTGCTGGAGACCTACGACATGACCCTGGAAGCCACGGTGACCAAGCTGATGTGGGTGCTGGGCCAGACCAGCGACCCCGGGGAGATCCGCCGGCTGTTCTGCGAGGCCGTAAACTACGACCTGCTCTTTTGACCCAAACTCTTGAAACCCAGAAAGGCTTACTCTATGAAACCCATTCTTCCCCTGTTGCTCTCCATGATTCTGCTGTTTTCCGCCTGCACTGCCGCCCCCTCCGGGGAGGGGAGCAGCCAGGCTTCGGAGTCCTCCCTTCTCTCCAGTGAAAGCGCCTCTTCTCAGGTGGACACCGCCATCGGCATTACCGATTCCCAAGGCGCCTCCATCACCCTCACCACCCGGGAGCCTCGGGTGGTGTCCCTGTACGGCTCCTACGCCCAGGCCTGGCTCCTGGCGGGGGGCACACTGTGCGGCGTCACGGAGGACGCTGTGAACGAGCGTGACCTGGGCCTGCCCCAGGACGTGACGGTAGTGGGGTCCGTGAAGGAGCCCAACGTGGAGGAGGTTATCGCCCTGGAGCCGGATTTGGTGATCCTCTCCTCGGACATTGCCAACCAGGTGGACCTGAAGGATACCCTGGAAAACGCCGGCCTCACCTGCGCCTACTACCGGGTGGACACCTTTGAGGACTACGCCTTTCTGATGGAGCAGTTCTGCGCTGTCACCGGCCGGGACGACCTGTACCAGGAGAACGTCACCCAGGTGGGGCAGCAGATCGACCAGGTGAAGGAGGCTGCCGCCGCCCAGGAGAGCCAGCCCAACGTGCTGCTGATGCGGGCCTTCTCCACAGGCATCAAGGCCAAGACCGACGACGAGCTGGCCGGGGTGATCCTGAAAGAGCTGGGCACCCACAACATCGCCGACGACCACCCCTCCATGCTGGAGGACCTGAGCCTGGAGGAGGTCATCTCCGCGGACCCGGACTACATTTTCGTCACCACCATGGGAGACGAGCAGAAGGCCCTTGACTACCTGGACTCCCTGATCCAGGAGAATCCTGCCTGGTCCCAGCTTTCCGCCGTGAAGGAAGGCCGGTACGTGGTGCTGCCCAAGGACCTGTTCCACTACAAGCCCAACAACCTCTGGGGGGAAAGCTATGAATATCTGGCGGAAATCCTCTACCCCGAGCAGTTCGGGGAGTAAGGCGGCCCTGGGGCTGGGGCTGCTTCTGGTCCTCCTGTGGGTGTCCGCCCTGCTGGGGATGGCGGCGGGCTCCACCTCCATTGACCTGGGAGCCGCTGTGAAGGAGCTGCTTTCCGGCGGGGCGGAATCCACCCACGCCAGAATCCTCCTCCATGTGCGCCTGCCCCGGGTGTGCGCCTCCCTGCTGTCCGGGGCTGCCCTGGCTGTCAGCGGCATGCTGATCCAGGCGGTGCTGTCCAACCCCCTGGCTTCCCCCAACGTGATCGGCGTCAACGCCGGGGCGGGATTTTTCACCTTCTTCGCCCTGGCCCTCTTCCCCGGCCACCCGGGGACCGCTCCCCTGGGGGCTTTCCTGGGGGCGCTGCTGGCCACCCTCATCGTCTACGCCGTGGCCGCCGGCGCCGGGGCGGGAAAGCTGACCATCATCCTGGCAGGCGTGGCGGTGAGCAGCATTTTCACCGCGGGGATCAACACCATCAAGACCTTTTTCCCCGAGACCCTCTACAACGGCAGCACCTTTCTCATCGGGGGCTTCTCCGGGGTGAGCTTTTCGGACATCTCCCCGGCGTGGATGATGATCCTTCCGGCCCTGGCGGCGGCCTTCCTGCTGGCTCGTCCCACCGACGTGCTCTGCCTGGGAGAGGAGACCGCTCACAGCCTGGGGCTGCGGGTGGGGCTCACCCGGTTTTTCCTCATCCTCCTCTCCTGCGTGCTGGCAGGGGCGGCAGTGAGCTTCTCCGGCCTGGTGAGTTTTGTGGGGCTGCTGGTGCCCCACATTGTCCGGCGGCTTTTCGGTCAGGGGAAGCACCTGCTGCTGCTGCCCGCGGCGGCCCTGCTGGGGGCCAGCTTCGTCACCCTGTGCGACCTGCTCAGCCGGGTGCTCTTCGCCCCCTACGAGATCCCCGTGGGCATTCTCCTGTCCTTCCTGGGCGGGCCCTTCTTCCTGTTCCTCATTGTGAAGCAGCGGCGCCATCAGCCCCGGAAAAAGAAAGGGGGCCTCTTCCATGATTGAACTGGACCGGGTCTCGCTGGGCTACCCGGGCAACCGGGTGCTGGAGGACATCTCCCTCACCCTGGAGACAGGGAAGATCACCTCCCTCATCGGTCCCAACGGCTGCGGCAAGACCACCCTGCTGCGGGGTGCCTGCGGCCTGCTGCCCCTGCTGGGGGGCACGGTGCGGTACAATGGCCGGGACCTTTCCCGGTTCGGCCGGAAGGAATTCGCCCGGCTCACCGCCATTCTCCCCCAGACTCGGGACGTGCCCTCCATTCGGGCGGGGCAGCTGGTGGCCCACGGCCGGTTCCCCCACCTGGGCTTCGGACGCAGCCTGACCCAGGGGGACCGGGAGAAGATCCGCTGGGCCATGGAGGAGACCGGCACCCTCCACCTTCAGGACAAGGAGCTGACCCAGCTTTCCGGCGGGGAGCGGCAGCGGGTGTACCTGGCCATGACCCTCTGCCAGGACACGGACATCCTCTTTCTGGACGAGCCCACCACCTACCTGGACATCGGCCAGAAGTACGAGATGCTGGAACTGGTGCGCCAAGTGAACCGTCTGGGAAAGACGGTGGTGATGGTCCTTCACGACCTGAGCCTGGCCTTCTCTTACAGCCACCAGGTGGTGGTGCTGGAAAAGGGGACTATCGCCGCCCAGGGGGACGCCCGGCAGGTGTTTGAAAGCGGGGTGCCCGCCCGGGTGTTCGGAGTAGCCTCCCAGGCCCTCACCGTCAACGGCCGCCTGGAATACCTGTTCACCCAGAAATAAGAAACGCCCGGAGCGCTTTTTCAGCAGCTCCGGGCGATTTATTGCGGAAATCCTCAGGAGTCCTCCTCCTGGCGGTAGGCGAAATAGTCGCTTTTCAAGGTGTCGAAGGAGGCCTGCTCCCGGCGGCTCACCTGGGCGGTGATCTCCTGGATCTCCGGGGTGAGCTCCCCGGAATAGTCGCTGGAGTAGTAGATCTCCCCGTTGTACCAGGCGGCGTTGGGGAAGCACACCACCCCGCCCTGGTCCCCGAAGATGTCATCCCCCAGGTAGTACTGGTACTCGGCGGGAAGGCCGAACAGGTTGGCGATGGTGGGGGGCAGGTCCACCGGGGCCACGTACTTCTCCACCGTGCGGGGTTCCTCTCCCTTGGCGTAGAAGAAGCAGGGGGTGCGGTACAGGTCCTGGCTGGTCTCCCCCACCCCTTTCACCTGGCACAGGAAGGACCGGTCCGTCATGTACTTGCCGTAGTGGTCGGTGTAGAACAGCAGCACCGTGTCCTCCAGCCGGCCCTCCTCCTCCAGACGGTCCACCAGCTCTCCCACAAACTGGTCGGTCTCCATGGCGTGGGCCACCGCCAGGGTGTACTCCTCCATGTTGGCGTCGCTGCCCGTCACACCGGACTTCGCCACCGCCGCCTTGGCCGCTTCCAGATGGGGGTCGGAGATGTTGCTCAGCTCCTCGGTGTAGGGCCCGTGGCCGGAATAGGTGATGACAAAGCTGAAAAAGTTCCCCTGGGGCGCGATCAGGTCGTAGCCGTTGAGCAGCTGACTGTCCAGCATGTAGTCCTCCATCCCCAGAACCGGGGCGTTGTTGTAGGCCTCAAACCCCAGGTTTTCGTGGACGCTGCCTCGGCTGTAAATGTCCGGGCTGGCGGAATGGAAGGAGTTGACCGTGTACCCTTCCCCAGCGAACAGGTGGGCCAGGGAATAGGGGAAGCTGTTGGTGGAGTACACGCTGCTGGAAAGCCCCGTCACCGAGGGCAGCAGCCCTGTCTGGGAGATGAACTCCGTGTTGAAGGTGCCCGCCGACAGGAACAGAGGGGTGTAGTGGTTCACAAAGTTGGTACCCTCCTGCTGGAGCCGGTACAGGTTGGGCATGTAGTCCGGGGTGAGAAGCCAGGTGTCCACAGACTCCAGCATGACCATGATCAGGTTTTTGCCCTCAAACAGGCCGGTCATCTCGTTTTCCCCGCTCACCTCCTGGGCACGCTCCTCGTAGAACTGGTCCAGCTCCTCCAGCTGCACCGGCTCCCGTTCCAGGCCGAAGGAGATTACAAAGTCCCGGACGGTGTACTGGTACAGGCCGGTCATCAGCAGGTTCCGGTTGGAGTCGGTAAACTCCTTGTAGGCCTGCTCCTTGCTGCTGGGGTCGAAGGTGTTGCCCCACCACATGGTGTCCACCCTGGGCAGCAGGGAGTTGTGGGTGAACAGAATGCACCCCGCGGAGAGGATCCAGGCGCTGGCCACCACGCAGCCACGCAGAATCCACTGCCGCCGGTCCCCCTTGGGCTTTGCCGCCAGCACCGCCCCCAGCACCAGAAAGACCACCGCCAAAAGCAGGCACAGCAGGTAGGCCTTCCGCAGGTTGAAGTAGGACCAGCTGAAAAACCGGGCGCCGTCCCCGGCGAAGTTGGTGTCGGAAAAGCTGAACATCTTCCCGAAGATGTTGAACATCACCCCGTGGAGCAGGCACAAAAACCCGAAAAACAGGGCGTACACCCCCATGAGGATCCGCCTGCCCAGCCGGGGCAGCAGGGCGCAGAGGGCTGTCAGGGCCAAACACCAGCCGCCGCTGAAGAGGAACGCCCGCCAGTCCAGAAACCGGGTGCTGCCGGCGAACCGGTAAAAGTACCGCAGGGCGGCATCGAACAAAAACAGCCCCGCAAAACAAAAGGGCAAGCTGGTCCAGGCCAGCCTGGCCCGCAGATCTTTCCAGCGCTGTGCCGGAGAAATCGTTTCCGTCATAGAAAGACTACCTTCCCGTATGTAAAATATCTGTTAAATAATAGCATATCTTTGGCGAAACCGCAAGGAATGGGACTGGTTTCCTTGGAAAAACATGGCTTTTTTCCCCAACGTTTTTGTGGTATGATAGAATCCATCGGAAAAAGGAAAGGTGTGGTTCCACATGACAGGCAAAACTCTGGGATTCATTGGCTTCGGCAACATGGCTCAGGCCATGGCGAAAGGCTTTCTGAGAGGAGGCGTGGAAGGGGGGCGGATCTTCGCCTGCGCCAAGCGCTGGGACAAGCTGGAGCAGACGGCGGAGGAGCTGGGGATTGTCCCCTGCCGGGACAGCCTGGAAGTCGCCGGGCAGGCGGACCTGCTCATCTTGGCGGTAAAGCCCTACCTGATTGAAGAGGTGCTCTCCCCCCTCCGGGACAAGCTCTCTGGGAAGGTGGTGCTCTCCGTGGCGGCAGGGTGGCTGTTCTCCCGGTTTGAGGAGATCCTCCCCCCGGGAGTCCATCATCTCAGCACCATGCCCAACACCCCGGTGGCGGTGGGCGAAGGGGTGGTGCTGCTGGAGCAGGACCACTCCCTGACAGACGAGGAGCTCTGCCAGGTACAAGAGCTGCTGTCCCTGCTGGGTTCCGTGGAAACGGTGACCGCCGCCCAGATGGGCGCTGCCGGCACCCTCAGCGGCTGCGGCCCCGCCTACGCCGCCATGTTTCTGGAGGCCCTGGGGGACGCGGGGGTGCTTCACGGCCTGCCCCGGGACCTTTCCTACCGGCTGGCCGCCCAAATGCTGGCGGGCACGGGCAAGCTCCACCTGACCACAGGACAGCATCCCGGCGCCATGAAGGACGCGGTGTGCTCTCCCGGGGGGACCACCATCAAGGGGGTGGCGGCTCTGGAGCGCCGGGGCTTCCGCAGCGCCGTCACCGACGCCATCACCGCGGTGCTGGAAGGCCGCACCTAAATCGCTTTACAGAAAAAGCGGCTGCCGCTCATCGGGCGACAGCCGCTTTTTGTTCTGTTACAGCGCCTTTTCCAGCGCGTCGATAACGATCTTCAGCGCCTTGATCCGGGCGTACTTCTTGTCCACCGACTCCAGGATGTGCCAGGGAGCGTAGGTGGTGCTGGTCTTTTGGAGCATTTCGTCCACGGCCTGCTCGTACAGGTCCCACTTTTCCCGGTTGCGCCAGTCCTCGTCGGTGATCTTCCACTGCTTGGACGGGGTGTTCTGCCGCTCGGTGAACCGGGCCAGCTGGGTGTCCTTGTCAATCTGCACCCAGAATTTCAAAATGACCGCGCCCCAGTTGTGGAGCTCCTGCTCGAACTCGTTCATCTCGTAGTAGGCCCGCTGCCAGTCGTTCTCCGAGCAGAAGCCCTCCAGCCGTTCCACCATCACCCGGCCGTACCAGGTGCGGTCAAAAATGGCAATGTGGCCCGTTTTGGGCAGCCGGGTCCAGAACCGCCACAGGTAGTGCCGGGCCTTTTCGTGAGGCTCCGGGCTGGCAATGGGATGGACCTCGAAGCCCCGGGGGTCCAGAGCGCCTGTAAGCCGCTTGATATTGCCCCCCTTGCCTGCGGCGTCCCAGCCCTCGTAGCAGATGATCACCGGCACCCGCTTCCGGTACAGCCGGTTGTGGAGCTGGGAAAGCTTGCCCTGCAGTTCCTTCAGTTCCCGCTTATAGTCCTCGTCGGAGATGGTCTTGTCCAGGGGAACATCCTTCAGCTTGGGCATCTTCACCAGGGGGAAGGCGTTCTGCAGCAGGGGCACCGCCAGGCTCTCGTTGTGGAGGGCGGTCTCGATGCCCATGCACAGGGTTTCCATCACCTGGAGCTCCGCAAACTTCTTGGACTTGGAATCGATGATATACCAGGGGGCGCTGGGGGTGTTGGTGTCGTCCAGGTACCGGTCGAAGGCCTCCAAACACTTGTCGTAGTGGCGGTTCTGCCACCGGTCCCCCTCGCTCACCCGCCAGGCGGTGTCCTTGTCCGCCAGCAGGGCGTCAATGCGGCTGGACTGCTCCTTTTTGCTGATGTGGAAAAAGAACTTCAGCACCAGGTACCCATTGTCCGTAAGGGACCGCTCGAAGCGCTTCACGCTGTCCACCCGCTGGGCGTAGGCCTTGTCGTCCAGGCGGCCGTCCAGCCGCTCCTTCATAATCTGGTCCATCCAGCCGGAGTCCAGGAAGGTGAACTTTCCTGCCTCGGGGATCTTCTCGAAAAAGCGGTACAAAAAGGGCATGCGCAGCTCCTCCTCCGTGGGGGTGGAGGGCATGGAGAACACCTTGAAAAACCGGGGGTCGATGTTGCGGATAATCTGGCCGATGGCGCTGCCCTTGCCCGCGGCGCCCCATCCCTCGATGAGCACCAGCACCGGCAGGCGCTTTTCCTTCAGCTTCATCTGCTGAACGCCCAGCTTTTCCTGAGCCGTCTTCAGACGCTGTTTCAATTCCTCGCTCTCGGGCTTTTCCGGGCGGATCCAATTTTTCAGCATGACTGTCACCTCGTGTCCGGGCATGTCCCGGAAATTCTAGATAACGCTATTATACCAATTCTCCGGAGAGATTGCATCACTTTTTAAGCAAAATTTTCAAATTTCTTGGCAGATTCCCTCCTCAGCCACCGCCTTACACCCCGGGGAGGAGCCCTGCGTATCCGGCGCAGATTCCCACCACTGCGGCCCCCAGGATCAGCAGGATGGGGTGGACCTTTTTCCAGTGGGCCAGCACCACTCCTCCCAGCAGCACCGCCGCCAGCCCCCACTGGACCATCCCCCCGGAGGCGGGAAAGGCGGAGGCCCCCACCGACAGCAGGGAGGCGGCGATCATTCCCACCACCGTGGGACGCAGGCCGTTCATGCAGCCTTTGACAATGGGGTTTTGCTGGAAGGCCTCATAAAACTTGGCCACCAGCAGGATGATGACAAAGGAGGGCAGCACCACTCCCACCGTGGCGCAGAGGGCCCCCGGCAGGCCGCCGGTCTCCGCCCCCACGTAGGTGGACAGGTTCACCGCCAAAGGTCCGGGAGTGCTCTCGCTGACGGCCACAAAGTTCACCAGCTGCTCCAGGTCCATCCACCCGTGGGAGAGCACCTCCTGCTGGATCAGGGGCAGCATGGCGTACCCCCCGCCAAAGGTGAAGGCGCCTATTTTGAAAAAGGTGAAAAACAACTGAAGGAAGATCACAGCTTCATCCCTCCCACCTTCCACCGGGACGCCCCCAGGCCGATGAGGGCGCAGGCCACCAGCACCAGTATGCTGTTTGCCCCGAAGAAGCCCACCAGCACAAAGGCTCCGGCGGCCAGCACACAGGAGACCACGTTCCAGGGGCACTGGCGGGCCATGGACACCAGAGCGCCGAGCACCAGGGCCACCACCGCCACCCGGATGCCCCAGAAGGCGTACCGCACCGCCGCCAGGTCCTCAAACTGCCGCAGCACAAAGGACAGGGCGAAAATAATCAGGAAGGAGGGCAGCACCACTCCCACGGTGGCGACAGCCGCCCCCAGCCTTCCCGCCACCCGGTAGCCCACAAAGGTGGCGGTGTTCACCGCAATGGGTCCCGGGGTGCTCTCGCTCACCGCCAGAATGTCCAGCAGGTCCTTGTCCTCAATCCACCCCTCCCGCAGGGCGATCTCCCGGCGGATCAGGGGGATCATGGCGTAGCCTCCCCCAAAGGTGAAGGCGCCGATCTTGCAAAATTTCAAAAACAGGGTGAGGCACCTGCCCCACTTGGTCAGTTCCACAGTCCGTTCCCTCCTTTTTTTGCTGGCACCAGTATACACCAGAAGCCCCCCGGTGACAATTCCTCTCCCAAAGAAAAAGACCCCGGTTTCCCGGGGCCTTGAATAAGGGCTGTTACCGCTGGACTGTGTCAAGTGTCTGGGGAAAGCTCCAGCAGGTCCTCTTCCTCATAGGTGGCGGAAGGGGTTACGGTCTGGCTTTCCACGTGGATGGTAAATTCCGCCAGCACGGTCTCCTGGTTAGAATCCCCGTAGAACCGGAGCACCGCCTGGGTGACGCCGGCGGGGAGACCGTCGAAGTACAGGTCCGCGGTCTGGGTCTCCTGGGCACGGTAGTCGTAGCCCCCCAGCTCCTGGCTTTTGGTGATATGATACCGCAGCTGGGTGCCGTCGGGCAGCACCAGGTAAGGCTGGCCCAGAGCGGGAGTCTGGGACTCCACAATGCTGTCCCCCAGTCCCCAGAAGGGCTTCTCCACAGTGATCACGGTCTGGGTGGGAGTGCCGGAAACCGCCAGCACTTTGGCCCCGTTACTCTGGGCGTCGCTGGTAAAGGAGAACTGGTGGTCTCGGTCCACCGTGAGAGTAAAGCTGGCTTCAAACTCTCCGGGGATGGCCTGGCCTCCCGCCAGGGCCGGGCCGCCGCTGTGTTCCTCCCGCCCGGTCAGGTCCCTCAGGGTGACGGAGATCTCCATCTTCTCCGCCTCCCGCTGGCTTTCCGGAACGGCGATGGCCATGGTGGTGGACCACTGGCCCTCCCGCTCATAGAAGGGATTCACCCCCTCTATCTGGGCATCCTCTCCGTTGATGGCGGCGGTGGAGCTGCTGCCGTACTCTCCCACATCCACCCCCGTGTACCGGTCCAGGTCCTCCTGAGGTCCGGCAAGGGTCAGGGAAAGCTGCACCGTGCTGCCATCGGTATACCCCTGCTGGAAGGTGACTTTCCACCTGTCATTCTGGGCCGTGGCCGGGGCGTTCAGGTCCTCCAGCACCTGGTAGGTCTCCAGGTACGCTCCGTTGGTCCCGGTCTTGCTTTCAAAATTGCTTTCGTAGAACAGGCTTCCCAGCCCCCGCTGCTGCTTCTCCAAGGCCGCTCCCTCCTTTCTCAGGTTTTCTGCCCATTAGACTGGCAGACGTCTCCGTTTCTTACAGGTCCCCTTTTTTTCGGGAACATTGTTAAATCTTTGGAAAACGCTTGACAGGGCTTTGGCCGCTCCTGTAAAATAATATAAAAGTATTTCACTTTTTCCGAGAATTTAAGGAAGTTTATCTCACCCGCCGGGTTCCCCGGGCCTGAGCACGGGCCGGGCGGGGAAAGGAGCAAGGGTATGGCCGCCGTTTCGCCGGGGAAAGTCCTGCTGTTTGGGTGCCCTCTTTCGGGAGAGGTGCAGCCTGTCTCCCTCTGTTCCGACCCCACCTTCTCCCAGGGGATTGTGGGAGAAGGGGCGGTCATCCTCCCTTCGGACTGGGTGGTGTATGCCCCTGCCAGGGCCAAGGTGGACTTCTCCCTGAAGCACGCCCTGGGCCTGGAAACCCAGGAAGGCGTCAAGTTCCTCATCCACGTGGGCACCGACACCAACCGGCTGGAAGGGGAGGGCTTCCGGCTCTTTGTCCGGACCGGGGACCTGGTGGAGCGGGGGCAGACGCTGCTGACCTTTGACCCCCAGGTGATGCGTGCCCGGCGCTGTTCCCTGGAAACGCCGTTCGTGTTCTGCTCCATCCCCCGGGGCTGGCGCCTGGAACTGCTGAAAACCGGGCCTGTCTCCGCCGGGGAAGACCTGGTGGGCCTCTCTCCTGTCCTCTGAAACACCTTGCCTCTCTCACCGGAAGCCGGCCGCTTCCGGTGATTTTCTTTGCCCCGCCCTGTATAGCCGGGAAAGCCAGGCGGAGTGCCGGCGCGGAGAGAAAAAGAAAAACCTCTTGTGTTTTCTCCCTGGGGGGTGTATAATGCTGTTCGCGGAGGTTAAGTTGCTATGGCAACGTTTTTGTTATGGAACTGACGATGGAAGAATTCACCCTGCTCACACAATGTCCCCTGTTTTCCGGCATTGGCACGGAGAAGCTGCGGGACATGCTTTCCTGTCTCCGGGCGCGGCGGGAGACCTTTTCCCCCGAGGCCTTTCTCCTGCGGGAGGGGGACCTGGCCCAGGAGGTGGGGCTGGTGCTTTCCGGCCGGGGCCGCTCGGTAATGGAGGACGGCTTCGGGGAGCCGGTGGTGCTCAGCCTTTTGTTCCCCGGCAGCCTGATGGGGGTGTTCCTGGCCGCCAGCCGGGACCACATCAGCCCGGTGTCCATTCAGGCCCAGGAGGAGCTTACCGCCCTGTTTTTCCCGGGGGAGACCCTTTCCGCCCCCTGCTCCAGAAACTGCCCGGAGCACAGGGTGCTGGTGCGCAATTACCTCTCCAGCCTGGCGGAGAAATCCCTGGTGCTCAACAGCCGGATCAGCTGCCTTGCAAGGCGGACCGTCCGGGAAAAGGTGCTGGCCTACCTGACGCAGGCCGCCGCCCAGAAGGGCATCGACCCCCAGCAGGGGGGAGAGTTCTCCGTACCCCTGGACCGAAACGCCATGGCCGCCTACCTGAACATCGACCGCACCGCCCTTTCCCGGGAGCTTTCCCGGATGAAGCAGGAGGGGCTCATCGACTTCCGCAAGGACCGGTTCCGGCTGCTCCAGATCCCCGGCCCCCACTGAACGCCAGCAAGCGCGCCCACGCGCGCGTGCCATATACCCGGCGCTGGCCCGCGGCGCCCACCACAGTTTGCGGGCAGAAAGGTATGGATTATCATGAAACGTGTTTTGTCCCTGGCACTGGCCCTTGCCCTGTGCCTGACCCTGTTCGGCTGCTCCGGCCAGACCGGCTCTTCCAGCAGCGATGCGTCCTCCCAAAGCAGCGTGTCCTCCCAGACCGAGGGCGCTGCCTCCGGCGTGGAGGACACCTCTTCTCAGGAGGACGCCTCCCAAGGGGAAGACTCCTCCGCGGTAAGCGAGACCTCTCAGGTGGATACCGCCGGCCTGGGCACCGCCGTGGTGGCCGCCCTGAAGGGTCCCACCGCCATGGGCATGGTGAAGATGATGAGCGATGACGCCGCCAAAGAGGAGCCCGCTTTTGACTTCTCCATCTACGCTTCCGCCGACGAGATCACCCCCAAGCTGGTGCAGGGAGAGCTGGATATCGCCGCGGTGCCCGCCAACCTGGCAAGCGTGCTGTACAACAACACCCAGGGCCAGGTGCAGGTGCTGGCCATCAACACCCTGGGCGTGCTGTACATTGTGGAGAACGGCGACACGGTCCAGTCTGTGGAGGACCTGAAGGGCAAGACCATTTACGCCTCCGGCAAGGGCTCCACCCCGGAGTACGCCCTGAACTACATGCTCACCCAGAACGGCATCGACCCGGAGACCGACGTGACCATTGAGTGGAAGAGCGAGCACTCCGAGTGCGTGGCCGCCCTGGCCGCCGACACCACCGGCATCGCCATGCTGCCCCAGCCCTTTGTCACCACCGCTCAGACCCAGAACGAGAACCTGCGGGTGGCTCTGGACATGACCAAGGAGTGGGAGTCCCTGGCGGCTGAAAGCGGCAGCGACGTGACCCTGCTCACCGGCGTGGTGGTGGCCCGCAAGGAGTTTGTGGAGCAGAACCCCGACCTGGTGAAGGCGTTCCTCTCCCTGTATGAGAAGTCCGTGGCTTACACGGAGGAGGACCTGGAAGGCGCTGCCGCCCTGGTGGGCCAGTACGACATTGTCCCCGAGGCCGTGGCCCTGAAAGCGCTGCCTCAGTGCAACATCACTTTCATTGCCGGCAACGAGATGAAGGACAAGCTCTCTGCCTACCTGCAGACCCTGATGGACCAGAACCCCAAGGCGATTGGAGGGGAGATGCCCGGTGACGACTTCTACTACGTCGGCTGACAGGGGAGAAAAACAGAACAAACGCCGGGGCGTCCGGCTGTGGGCCGTGGCCGTTTGGGTCATGGTCTGGCAGCTTGGCGCCATGGCCCTGGGACAGGAGATCCTTTTGGTATCTCCTGTTTCTGTTTTGCTCCGGCTGGGGGAGCTTGTGCCCCACTGGGACTTCTGGAAAGCCATTCTGTTTTCCTTCTGGCGCATCACCCTGGGCTTTCTGCTGGCCTGCGTCACCGGCACGGTTTTGGGGGTGCTGTCCTCCCGGTTTTCCCCGGTGCGGGACCTGACCGCCCCCCTGATGAGCGTGGTGAAGTCCATCCCCGTGGCCTCCTTCATCATCCTGGTGCTCATCTGGGTGCCCTCCCGGAATCTTTCCGTGGTCATCTCCTTTCTCATGGTCACCCCCATTGTGTACCAGAACGTGCTGGGGGGCATTTCCAGCATGGACCAGAAGCTCACCCAAATGGCCGACGTGTTTCGGGTGCCTTTCCCCCGGCGGCTGCGGTACCTGTACCTGCCCCAGGTGGCGCCCTTCTTCCGGTCCGCCTGCGCCGTGGGGCTGGGGCTTTGCTGGAAGGCGGGCATCGCCGCGGAGGTCATCGGCCTGCCCGACGGCTCCATCGGCGAGCGGCTGTACGAGGCCAAGGTGTACCTGGCCACCCCGGACCTGTTTTCCTGGACGGTGGTCATCATCCTGGTGAGCCTGGTGTTTGAGAAGTGCTTTCTGTTCCTGTTGGACCGGCTGGTCCGGCGGCTGGAACAGAGCTGAAGGGAGGGCCCTATGGAGATTGAACTGAAACAGGTGAGCAAAGCCTTCGGGGAAAAGCAGGTGCTCACAGACTTTTCCCACACCTTCCCCCAGGGGGAGCTGACCTGCGTTATGGGACCTTCCGGCTGCGGCAAGACCACCCTGCTCTCCCTGCTGCTGGGGCTGGAGACCCCGGACAAAGGGGAGGTGCTGGGCATGGAGGGCCGAAAAAAGAGCGCCGTGTTCCAGGAGGACCGGCTGTGCGAGAACGCCGGGGCAGTGTCCAACATTCGGCTGGTGAACCCGGCCCTTACCAAAGCCCAGGCGGAGGAGATGCTCTCCGCTTTGGGGCTTTCCGACAGCCTGAAGCAGCCGGTGCGCACCCTCTCCGGGGGCATGAAGCGCCGGGTGGCCATTCTCCGGGCCCTGGCGGCAGAGTACGACGTGCTGCTGTGCGACGAGCCCTTCAAGGGCCTGGACGCGGAGACCAAAGCCCTGGTAATGGACTATTTCCTGGGAAAAACAAAGGGCAAAACCGTGATTCTGGTCACCCACGACAGCGCCGAGGCCGCGGCCCTGGGAGGCCATTTATTGCTCTTGTAATTTTCCCCGTTCTGGTGTATGATGAACACAGACCTTTCGCCGGGGGCTTTTGGTCCCCGGCTTTTTCATTCATCTTTCCAGGTAAAGGAGTGTCTTTCCCATGCTGCCCAAGCTGCAATACCACGTAGAACCGGAAAAGGGCTGGCTGAACGACCCCAACGGTCTCTGCTATTTTCAAGGCAGGTACCACGCGTTTTTCCAGCACAACCCCCACGCCCCCGTGTGGGACACCATGCACTGGGGCCATGCCGTCAGCGACGACCTGGTCCACTGGGAGGAACTGCCCATTGCCCTTTTCCCCGACCAGCCCTACGAGGCGGGCCAGGGCTGCTTCTCCGGCTCCGCCGTGGAGAAGGACGGCCGGCTGTATTTCTTCTATACCGCCGTGGACAAGAACCTGGCCCAAACCCAGTGCCTGGCCTGGACCGACGACGGCGTCCACTTCACCAAGTATGAAGGCAACCCCATTCTCCCCCAGTGCCCCCTGGACCCCACCAACTGGGCTTTCCGGGACCCCAAGGTGTTCCCCTGGAAGGACGGCACCTACCGCATGGTGCTGGGCGCCGGCGTGGAGAACGTGACCACCGCCGTGCTGCTGTACTCCTCCCCGGACCTGCTCCACTGGGACTATGTGGGCCCCCTCTTTGAGACCACGGAAATGGGCCCCACTCTGGAGTGCCCCGACCTGTTCCCCCTGGAAGACAAGTGGGTGCTGTGCTTCTCCCGGATGGACCTGCCCCTGAAGGTTCAGTACGTGATAGGGGATTTTGACGGGGAGCGGTTCACCCCGGAGGAATTTGTCCGCCCCGCCCACGGTCCCAACTTCTACGCCGCCCAGAGCTTTGCGGACCACAAGGGCCGCCGGCTGGTGATGGCCTGGATGGCCGGCCAGCAGATCGGCCCGGACGACGTTCGCTGCGGCTGCCTGACGGTGCCCATGGAGGTCACCTTCAACGACGCCGGCAGCCTGTGTTTCTTCCCTGTGGAGGAGGCCCGCCATCTCCTGACTGGGGAGGACTCCCACGTGCACCAGGGTCCCCTGCTGGTGAAGGTCTCCGACGGGGAGAAAGTCCTGCTGGAGCTTCCCGCCCAGGACGTGTGGGATGTGCAGATCCTCCGGGACACCCACACCTGCGAGGTGTTCCTCAACGGCGGGGAGCAGGTGTGCTCCTTCTACTTCCAGCCGTAACTCTTCCCAAAAATCACAGAAAGCCCTCGGCTGCCTGCCGGGGGCTTTTTTGCTGTGCTGGTTAGGCCTCCATGGAAGCCAGCAGCTCCCACACCAGGCTCTGGAACTGCTGGGACACCCGGTCCGCCACCTCCTGGACCTCCTGGTGGGACAGGGGCTTTCCGCCCAGGCCCGCCGCCAGGTTGGTCACGCAGCTGATGCCGCACACTTCCAATCCCATATGCCGGGCGGCAATGGCCTCGCAGGCGGTGCTCATGCCCACGGCGTCGGCGCCCAGCGCCTGGAACATGCGGATCTCCGCGGGGCTCTCGTACTGGGGACCGCTGGCCTGGACGTACACCCCTTGCTTCAGGGGAATGTTCAGCTTTCGGGCAGCTGCCAGGGCCTTTTCCCGCAGCCGGGGGCTGTAAATGGCGGTCATATCCGGGAACCGTGTCCCCAGCTGGTCCTCATTGGGCCCCAGCAAGGGGGAGGGCACAAAGGTGGAGATCTGGTCCGTAAGCAGCATCAGGCTGCCGGGAGTCAGCTGGGAGCCGATGCCTCCCGCGGCGTTGGTGAGCACCAGCCGCTTCGCTCCCAGAAGTCCCATCACCCGGGTGGGAAGCACCACGTCCTCCATGGGGTAGCCCTCGTAGTAGTGGACTCTCCCCTGCATCGCCACCACAGGCTCCTTCTCCACGTACCCAAACAGGAACCGGCCGGCGTGGCCGGGAACCGTGGACACGGGAAACCCAGGAATCTCCCCATACTCCACCACGTGCTCCACCTGCAGCTTTTCCCCGAAGCCTCCCAGGCCGGAGCCCAGGATCAAGGCGGTGCGGGGGACAAACTCCGTTTTCCCCCGTATGGCGTCCGCGCACTGCCTTACTCGTTCCAATACTTCTCCCATGTCTCTCTTCCTTTCTATGTACTCCGGGAGCTTGCCCGGAGAGGTTGCTTTTTGTTTTCGGAAAACTGTTGCTGGGGGCCGGGAAAGGCGCTGCGCTGTTTCCCTGGTTTCTCTTTCGGCTCCGCCGGGTAAGACCTTGGGGCTTTGCCCCAAACCCTGCCATCTTTTTGTAAAAAGCTGGACCAAAAACTTTTTCGCCGCTTCGCGGGGCGGTATTGGAAGCTCCTTCTGACCGGCCGGGAAAGGCGCTGCGCTGTTTCCCTGGTTTCTCTTTCGGCTCCGCCGGGTAAGACCTTGGGGCTCTGCCCCAAACCCTGCCAGCTTTTTGTAAAAAGCTGGACCAAAAACTTTTACGTTTGTGGGTCGTTGGCTTCATCGTACCAGTATTTTTTCTTCCTGTCAACACTCCTCGATCCGCAGCAGCCGGTTATACTTTGCCACTCGCTCCGTGCGGCAGGGGGCCCCTGTCTTGATCTGCCCCGCGTTCACCGCCACCGCCAGATCCGCGATGAAGGTGTCCTCCGTCTCCCCCGACCGGTGGGAGATAATGGTCTTATACCCGCTGCGCTTGGCCAGCTCAATGCAGTCCAGGGTCTCTGTCAAGGTGCCGATCTGGTTGGGCTTGATGAGAATGGCGTTCCCCGCTCCCTCGTCGATACCCTGGCGCAGCCGCTCCATGTTGGTGACGAACAGGTCGTCCCCCACCAGCTGCACCTTCTGGCCCAGACGCTGGGTCAGGGCGGCCCAGCCGGCGAAGTCCTCCTCCCCCAGGGGGTCCTCAATGGAGATAATGGGATATTTCTTCACCAGGTTCTCCCAGTACTCGATCAGGTCCTCCACCACGTACTCCTTCCCCCTCTTGGGCAGCTTGTACCGGTTCCCCTGAACCCACTCGCTTCCGGCGGCGTCCAGGGCCAGCTGGACCCTTCCCCCGTAGCCTGCCTTCTCCACGGCATTCAGCACCGCTTCAATGGCCGCCTCGTCGCTGGGCAGATCCGGGGCGAAGCCGCCCTCGTCCCCCACGCCGGTGGACAGCCCCTGGTCCTTCAGCTGCCGGCCCAGGGTGTGGTAGATTTCCGCGCACCACCGCAGCCCTTCCCGGAAGCAGCAGGCCCCTGTGGGGACAATCATAAACTCCTGAATGTCAATGTTGTTCCCCGCGTGGGCTCCGCCGTTGAGGATATTCATCATGGGACGGGGCAGCTCATAGGCTGCGGCACCTCCCAAGTAGCGGTACAGGGGCATCCGGTAGTGGGCGGCAATGGCCCGGGCGCAGGCCATGGACACCGCCAGGGTGGCGTTGGCCCCCAGGTGGGCCTTGTTGGGGGTGCCGTCCAGCTTTTGCAGCACCCGGTCGATCTCCCGCACGGTCAGGCTGTGGACCTTCTCCAGGGCCGGAGAGATGATCTCCGTCACGTTCCGCACGGCTTTCAGCACTCCCTTTCCGTCGTACCGGCGCTGGTCCCCGTCCCGGAGTTCGATGGCCTCGAACTTGCCGGTGGAGGCGCCGGAGGGGGCGGCGGCGGTACCCATGGTGCCGTCGGTAAGCTGCACGGTGGCGCTGACCGTGGGATTTCCCCGGGAATCCAGAATTTCCGTGCCGAACACTTTTTGAATCCGTACCATATGGATCTCCTCACTTTGCATAGGGTGTTGACGTGCTTGTTTTAGTATTCGGCGCTGTGCCCCTGTTTAAACAAAAACCGGCCCCCGGACGCAAAAAAAGCCGCCGGCCTTTCAGCCAGCGGCTCCCCGAGAGCAAACGCCCCCGCCGCCAAGGAATTCCTCGGCGGTTTATTTTCAGTTCAAATTAGACCAATTCCAGAATCGCCATTTCAGCAGCGTCGCTCGCGCGCGTAGGAACTTTGTTCCTACAAAGAGAAAAGCCCTTACCGCTTGCGCGGTGTGGGCTTTT
>CALWCD010000051.1 GCA_944376265.1 uncultured Clostridia bacterium
ACATGAAAAAGGTAACAGCCATCTTTCCTGGGTGGCTGTTCCCTTTTGTCTACTGCGTTGCTGGAGTTGACGCTTACCTTTCCGCTTTCACTTCCAACTGAAAAAAGGATATCAAAAAGCGGGCACCCTGCTTCACAAGGGCGCCCGCTTTACTGTCTTGCCGACTCAACGTGCATTTTCGTTCATAATGACATAGGTTCCCGCGCAAAGAGTGGCTATTACATTCTCCCCCACTTGCCGTGCATCTATGTCCGCCTGAGATGCCGGAACACCGTTAACCGTCACCTGCTTCAGGTCTGCTCCATAAAGGGTCACATCTGCTTGACCGTCAAAGGGGACGGTAAAGGTATAGTTCACACTGCCGTCCTCTCCATAGCGCCATGTGCTTTCATACCGTCCTGCAGGTGAGTCCACAGAAGCCGACGCCATGCCCACGCGGCGGTCCGGTTCCGGTGCAAGCTTCACCCGCTTAAATCCTGGAGCTTCCTCCGAAGGATTGATCCCGCACATATTGCGGTACATCCATTCCACAATGGAACCATAGGCATAATGGTTCATGGAATTCATCTTAATACCGCTGATGGCTCCATTTGGAAGCACCGCATTCCATCGCTCCCAAATGGTAGTGGCACCCATATTTACCTCGTACAGCCAGCTGGGCAGATCTTCCTGGAGAAGCAGGGTATAGGCAGTCTCGCTTTCTCCCCACTTGGAAAGGGCACGACACAGCACAGGAGTTCCTAAAAACCCTGTTTTCAAGTGCATTTCCGCGCCTTCCAGCAGCTCTTTCAAAGCCTGTCGATTTCTTTCCTCGTATCCTTCCGGGACCAGTCCGTACATCAGCGCCAACACCAACCCTGTCTGTGTGGCGACCGCACATCGGCCTGTGGCGGTAAAGAACTCTCTCCGGACAGCCGCCTTAATCTCTTCCGCCAGCTGGGCATACTCCTCCTGCTCTTGAGCCATCCCCAAAGCCTTAGCTGCTTTGGAAACGATTCCGGCGCAGCGATAGTAGTACACCGAGCAAAGGAAAGTTTTGTCCGTACCTCCCAAACGCGCTTCAGGGTCCATACCGAACCGAGGTCCATCCAGGGCAAGCCAATCCCCATAATGGAACTTCACCGCTTCCCACAATCTGCTGTTCCCGGTTGAGGCGTCCTCTTTCCGGACCCAATCCACCCAGGCTTTCATGCCTCGAAAATGTTCTCTCAGCTTTTCAATGCCTCCGTTATATACATAACTGTTCCATGGGATAATCGCAGCGGCGTCCGCCCATCCGCAGGCTCCCTGATCCCTGAGAATCTGAAAATCTCCGCCGGGACGGGCAATCACCGGCGCAATATGGGTAGCACAGCCATCACGGATCTCCTGCTCCTTCCACAGATCCCGACAGTATTTATCGTAAAAGGCGGCACAGTCCATAACGAAACACGCTGTGGAGCTGAACACTTGGGCATCTCCGGTCCATCCCATACGCTCATCACGTTGAGGGCAGTCCGTGGGAACATCTACAAAATTGTCCTTTTGGCTCCATTTTGCATTGAGAATCAACCGATTGATCTTCTCGTTCCCTGTCTTCAGCCATCCGATCTCTTGCAGGTCGGAATACAGGCTATATCCTACAAAGGCTGTCTCATCAGGCTTTCCACCAGGCCAGCCGGACACCTTGACATAGCGGTAACCGTAAAAGGTGAAGCAGGGACGGATTACCCCAGGACGACCGTCTGACACAAAACGGTACTCACACAGTGCCGAACGCATATTGTCCCGATAAAAGCAGTCGTCCTGAAGAAGCTCTCCAAATTGCAGCCGCAGCTGAGTGCCCTTCGGCAGGTCCGCGCACAGCGAAAAACCACCTGTAATAACCTGCCCCATGTCCAGCACCCATTCGTCCTTTTTTGTGTGGAGCAGCACCGGATGGAACTCCTCTTTCCGCCGGACCGGGAGGCTCAGCCTGGGAGAAGGCTCCGCCAACGGCAGGGTGGGCACAGCTTCCTCCACAGGCAGCCAGGAATAGTCATCCCCCTCAGGCGATGCCCACTGGGGAATCTCTTTTGCCTGCTCATATCGCTCCCCATCATAGATGCTGCTGAACGTCACCGGCGAGGGCGCACACTGCCACAGGCGGTCCGTTCCAAGAACCACTTCGGCGCCATCCTCCAAAGTGACCCGCAGCTCCATGCGGAACAGAAACTGCTCCGCAAAGGCCTCGGAAGGGAACCCTTTTTCCTTGGTCTCAAAACTTGCAGGAATGCCTCCAAACCCAAAACGCCCCTTGGCCCAGCCGTTTCCAAGCATGGCCCCCACGGTGTTCCATCCCTCATGGAGCAAGGGGGTCACATCATACGTCTGATACTGGAGCCACCTGTCATAGGCAGTGCAGCCTGGAGCCAGATACTCGTCCCCTGCCTTTTCCCCATTGACATACAGTTCGTACAACCCTAATCCCACAGCGTATGCCCTGGCCTCCACAGGCGTTTTTTCAAGGAAGAAGCTGCGGCGCATTAGAGGATGAATGCTGCTGTCCATTGTGGGAGTAATCCATTTTCCTGCCCAGTTCTCCCCCATTTTGCTGGTCTCAAACCATGCGGATGGGCTTGTGGCCTGTTCTCCATTGTCGCCGCATACCGTGACCCTCCACCAGTAACGAGTTCGGGGAAGCAGTTTCAACGGGACTGTACAATCTACTGACGACACAGTGGAATCACGCCCAGAATCCCACATCACCGTGCGAAACTCCCTGTCGGCAGCCACTTCAACCTGAGCCCATTTCTGCTTGCGGGCAGAGGTATCTGTCACGGTCCAAGAAAGAGAAATGCTGTTCAGTTCAAACCCCAAAGGATTTTCAATGCGGTTTACTTTCAATTGCTGAATCTTCATTGCCCATGCCTCCCTATGGTACTGACGTGATTTGATCTCGGAAATGTTCTTTTGCCCACCGACTCCCTCAATTCAAGGATTGGAATTAATGCGATTATACCCCGCTTTGTTCCAAAATGTAAATATCTGGCTGTCATTTTTTTGAGATCAAAAAAGCTTTTGAAAACAAGCGTCACACAGCTCATCTGATCATCCATGGCCTCCCCATTTGCCTGGAGCACATCCCGCGGCGCTGACAAACGCCAGACAGGTGGATTTTTTGCAAGATGTTAGTCGATTTATTGACTTCTCCTCCGATGGAAAATATACTATTCTGAGAACAGGAATTTTAGATTTCCGGGGAGGATGTTCCTATGGAACTCAAACAGACAGCTTTCACTCCTTTTACACCCAACGAATTAAAGCCAGCGGGTTGGCTGAAGCGCCAGCTGGAAATTCAAGCCAAAGGCCTCAGCGGGAACCTGCACAAGGTCTGGCCAGACATCCGGGACAGTGCCTGGATCGGTGGAGACCGGGAAGGCTGGGAACGGGTGCCCTATTGGCTGGACGGGCTGATCCCGCTGGCATACCTGCTGGAGGACCAGGAGCTGATCCAAACAGCCAAGACTTACCTGGACGCCATCCTGTCCCGCCAGCAGGAGGACGGTTGGATCTGCCCCTGCTCCCAACAAGAGAGAGCCTCCTATGACATGTGGGCAGCCATCCTCATTGCCAAGGTGCTCACAGTCTACGCCGACTGCTCCCGCGATGAACGCATCCAGTCCGCGCTGAAAAAAATGCTCTACCAATTCTATCTTCACGTGGACAGCCACACACTGTTCAACTGGGGCGCGGACCGGTGGTTCGAGGCCTTGATCCCCATTTTCTGGCTCTACCAGCGGATGCCGGAGGACTGGATGCTCCAGCTGGTTCACAAATTGCGGATCCAGGGCATCGACTGGAAGCAGGTTATCCGCTCTGGGATCGCCAAGAAGCCAGAACGCCATTGGACCCATCTGACCCATGTGGTGAATATGGCGATGATGCTGAAATCGGAAGCGCTGCTGTCACGGCTTACAGGAGAAGATCCGGAGGCCTTTGCGCTGGAGGCATTGGAACAGCTGGAAGCATGCCACGGAATGGCTGTGGGACATTTTGCCGGCGATGAGTGCCTGGCGGGCAACAGCCCTGTCCGAGGCAGTGAATTGTGCTCCGTAGCGGAGGCCATGTATTCTTACGAGTGGCTTTTCGCAGTCTCCGGGAATCCTCACTGGTTGGACCGTCTGGAAAAACTGGCGTACAACGCTTTTCCCGCCACGGTAACGCCGGATATGTGGGCCCACCAGTACGACCAAATGACCAATCAGGTGGAATGTTCCCTTCTTCCCCAAGACCACGTCGTGTTCGGGACAAACGGACCTGAATCTCACCTGTTCGGTCTGGAACCCGACTTTGGGTGCTGTACTGCCAACTTTAGCCAGGCGTGGCCAAAATTTGCCCTCTCCACCTTCTTCCGCCACAAGGACGGCATACTCTCCGGAGCTTTTGCCCCTTCTCAGGTCACCACGGACATTGACGGCATTCCCGTCACCTGCACCTTGGACACCCAGTACCCCTTCCGCAGCACTCTTCGCTATGTCATCACCACCCAGGCGCCGGTGACTTTTACTTTTACGATCCGCATTCCGGTGTTCGCAAAGCGCGCCACTGTGGACGGTGTCCCCGCCAAGCCGGGAAGCCTTTTCCCCATCCGCCGGGAATGGAACGGGACTCGGTCCGTTTCCGTGGAACTGGAATTTGAAACTCACATGGAACCCCGCCCCAGAGATATGGTGTGCGTCTGGAGAGGACCCCTGCTTTATTCCGTAGCCATCAAAGAGCGCTGGGAAGCCAGAGAGTACGTGAAAAACGGCGTGGAGCGGAAAGCGCCTTACTGCGATTACTGTGTGTATCCGGAATCCAGCTGGAATTACGCCTATGTCAGCGACTGTTTTGAAGTGACCGAGCAGGACTTTGACGTTCCCTTCTCCACCAAACAGCCTCCCGTCCTGCTGACCGCCACCATGGTGGAAATCCCCTGGGGATTCCATTACGGCGTCTGTGACCCTCAGCCGGAAAGCCGAACCCCCATGGGAGCGCCCCAGGCGGTCACCCTGATCCCTTACGGCTGCACCAATTTGAGAATGACAGAAGTCCCCTTCCTGAAAAAGGCGCCGGATCTTCCATAAGGCTTTCGGAAAGGGAAAAATCGCCCGCCACATGATGGACCAGACAAGAAATCCTTTCTCCCCTCGTAGCGGAGAAAATGAAAAAGAGCGGCCTCTCCTTCTGGGAGGCCGCTCAAATCATATCCAGGTTAATCGATCGGTTTCATGGTGGGGAACAGCAAAACATCTCTGATGGAGGGGGCGCCGGTCAGCAGCATCACAAGACGGTCCACGCCCATGCCCATGCCGCCCGTAGGCGGAAGGCCGTACTCCAGAGCAGCCAGGAAGTCCTCGTCCACATCACAGGCCTCGTCGTCACCGGCAGCCTTCAAAGCTGCCTGAGCCTCAAACCGAGAGCGCTGGTCGATGGGATCGTTCAGCTCGCTGAAGGCGTTCACGTACTCCGCGCCGCAGATAAACAGCTCGAACCGCTGGGTGTACTCAGGATTGTCCTTCTGGCGCTTTGCCAAGGGAGAGATATCCACCGGATGTCCTGTCAGGAAGGTGGGCTGCACCAATTTCTCCTCGCAGTAGGTCTCAAAGAACAGGTTCAGGATATCCCCCTTCTTGTGGCGCTGCTCGTATTCAATGTGGTGCTCGTCCGCAAGCTTTCTGGCCTGGTCCAGAGTTTCCACCTGGGTAAAGTCCACCCCGGCGTATTTCTGGACTGCCTCCACCATGCTCATCCGCGCGAAGGGCTGGTCCAGATCAATCTCCACACCGTCACGCTCCACCTTGCCGGTACCCAGCACCTTGTGGGCGACCGTGCGGATCATGTCCTCCGTCAAGTCCATCATGCCCTTGAAATCGGTAAATGCCTGATAGGCCTCCAGCATGGTAAACTCAGGATTGTGCCGGGTGTCCATGCCCTCGTTGCGGAACACGCGGCCAATCTCATAAACCCGCTCAAAACCGCCCACGATCAGCCGCTTCAGGTGCAGCTCCAGGGCAATGCGCAGGTACATATCAATGTCCAAAGAATTGTGATGGGTGATAAAGGGCCGGGCCGCAGCGCCGCCTGCCTGGGTGTGAAGCACAGGGGTCTCCACCTCCAGGAACTGGCTGCCATCCAGATACTCCCGGATTGCAGTGATAATCTTGGACCGCTTCACAAACACGTCCTTCACTTCCGGATTGACGATAAGGTCCACATAGCGCTGACGGTAGCGGGCGTCGGTGTCCTTCAGGCCGTGATATTTCTCGGGCAGGGGCAGCAGCGCCTTGGAGAGAATCACCATGCTGTCCGCCTTCACGGAGATTTCTCCGCGGCGTGTGCGGAAGGCTTCGCCGGTGACGCCCACAATGTCGCCAATATCCAGGGAGGCAGTGAGGCTCCGATAGGCCTCTTCCCCCAGCATATCAATCTTCACATAGAGCTGAATACGGCCGCTGGAATCACGCAGGTCCATAAAGGCAGCTTTGCCCATATCCCGCCAGCTCATAATGCGGCCGGCAACAGACACCTGCTTGCCCTCATATTCCTCTTCAAACTTCTCTACAATTTCCTGGGCGTGCTGTTTTGCGTCAAACAGAGTGTAATCGTAGGGGTTCCGGTCCTGGTCCTGCAGCTTCTTCAGCTTGTCTCTGCGGATCTGAAGGATCTCCTTGACATCCTGTTCCCCTTCTGCCTGGGGCGCCTTTACGTTGTTTTCCGCCATACTATCCGTTCCTTTCGCCATTCCTCAAAATCCTCTATCCTGTCTTCCCTTTACCGGGAGATGGTGACAATGTGGTACTGAGAGATCCCCGCGGGAGTCTCCACCTGGATGGTCTGCCCCACCTTGGCGCCAATCAAAGCCTTGCCCACAGCGGATTCATCCGAGATCTTCCCGTTGCGGGGGTCGGCCTCGTTGGAGCCCACAATTTTAAAATCCCGCTGGGACTTGGCCCCAGTGGCAGAGGTGAGTTCCACTTCAATCTTGGAGCCAATGTGAACGGTCTCGTTGTTCAGCTCGCTCTCGTTGATCACCACCGCGCCTTTCAGCATGACCTCCAGGTCGGCGATGCGGGCTTCCACCATGGCCTGATCATTCTTGGCCTCGTCGTACTCGCTGTTCTCGGACAGGTCGCCGAAGGAAAGGGCAACCTTAATCTTTTCGGCCACCTCTTTCCGGCGGACGATCTTCAAATATTCCAGCTCTTTCTCCAGAGAGGCTAAACCTTCTTCAGTTACGAAATACTGCTTTTCTGCCATACTTACTCCATCCTTTACTGAAAATGGCCCGCATCCCGCGGACCGCTTTCTCTATTATAGTGACAAGGGGGGAACTTGTCAATGTGAAAAGAATACACAAGCCCCGGGAGCCGCGTTTTTTGCGTCTCCCGGGCCAAACTTGTGTCATATTTCGGGGAAACTGCCGTTACACAATGGCATTCTCACCCTGTTTTTTCAAATACTTGCCAATGGAAATGGTGCCGCCCAGCAGGCCGAACAGCATCCCCACTACAACGTAGCCCACATACAGCAAAACCGCGTAGGGCTGAATGTTCACTACGGTGAGCCACGGCGCCAGGCTGTACACCAGCTCCACGCCCTTGTCGTAGGCAAAGTACAGCACCGTGGCAGACACCAAACCGGAAATGACCCCGATGGTGACGCCTTCCACAATGAAAGGCACCCGCACAAACCCATTGGTAGCGCCCACCGACTTCATAATGTTGATCTCCACCCGGCGGGAGAAAATGGTCACCTTCACGGTGTTGGCAATGATGAACAGGGACACAACCGCCAGCACGATGACGATGGCAATGCTGCAGTACCGGACCAGTTTATCCAGGCTGCTCAGCTTCATGGCCACCGAACGGTAATCCGTCACCTGATCCACCCCGTCAATGGCGGTAATCTGGCTGATGGTCTCATCGTAAATGCTCAGGTCGTCCAGGGAGATCTCGTAGGAGTCCGGCAGGGGGTTATTGTCGCCGGTAAAACTCTCAAACAGCGTGCCGCTGGTCTCCATGTTGGACATCATCTCCTTCAAAGACGTGTCCTTGGGGACGAAGGTGCACTCGGCAACATTGTCAATCTGCCGGATTTCCTCGCCAATACGCACCGCCGTCAAGGAGGGAACGTCCTGGCGAAGCATCACCGTCAAGGTGTTGTACCCTTCAATGGTCTCCATAGTGGCGGAGAGATTCACGGAAAGCAGGCCCGCAATGCCGGTCAGCAGCAAGCAGGATATCAGCACACCGATGGAGGCAATGCACATGGTCCTGTTCTTCAGCAGGCTTTTCAGCCCCTCCCGAAGCAGGTACCCAATGCTGTGAAAACTCATTTCTCCACCTCCTCACTGTCATCCTCTTCCTGGGCCAGGCTCTGCTCCAGAAGGACTTCCTGGGCAATGTTGTCGGCAGTCTGATCCAGGTACTCCTGGTCATACGCTTCCGGAACCATCTCCTCCTGGAGAAGATCGTCGTACACGGCGTCCTCCTCGGGAAGCTCCAGCTGCTCCATCAGCTGTGGATCCGGCTCATAGGGTTCCTCATACGTTTCCTGGTTGTCGTACTCAGCGTAATCGTCATCGGACTCCACCGCCTCTTCCGGGGACTCATACTGGGGAGGCGCGTAGGTGTCCTGCATCTCCGCGGTGTCCGCCACGATCTCGCCGGAGTGGATCTGAATGATCCGCTTGTGGAAATGCTTCACCAGGGAGTGCTCGTGGGTAACCATCAGCACGGTGGTGCCCCGGCGGTTGATCTCGCTGAGAAGGTCCACAATTTCAAAGGAAAGCGCCGGGTCGATATTGCCCGTGGGCTCGTCGGCGATGATCATGGAGGGATTGTTCACCAGCGCACGGGCCAGGCCAACCCGCTGCCGCTCGCCGCCGGAGAGCTCGGTGGGATAGTGCTTTGCCTTGTGCTGAAGCCCCACCAGACTGAGAATATACGGCACACGTTTCCGGATCGCCCTGCCGGACGCTCCCACTACACGCATGGCAAACGCCACGTTGTCGTAAACCGTCATGTGGTCGATCAGGCGGAAATCCTGGAAGACAATGCCCATCTTCCTTCGGATATAGGGGATTTTCCCTTTGCGAATCCGGGTGACATCCACACCGTCCACGATGATCTGCCCCGAGTTAGGACGCTCTTCGCACATGACCAGCTTCAAGAAGGTGCTTTTGCCGGCGCCGGAAGATCCAACAATAAAGACGAACTCACCCTTTTCCACCGACAGGTTGATGTTGTGAAGGGCCTCCGTCCCATTGTTATACACTTTTGAAACATTGCGGAATTCTATCAAGCCTATAACCGTCCTTTCTCTGTAAGGATCTGAAAGTCAGTCCATGGCGCTGCAAGGCGGTGAACACACATGGCAGCACCCATCGGCATAGTCGTATTATACCAATGGGTGCCGCCTGTATCATTCTAATACAGAAATAAATTGTGAACGAACTAGGAAAACAAGGGCAAAAACCCGCTTTTAAAACTTCACGGGATTGCTGGAGAGATACCGTTTTACCATCAAAGCAACCTTGAACACAATGGCATCCTCAAACTCCCGCAGATCCAGGCCGGTGATCTTCTTGATCTTTTCCAGCCGGTAAACCAGGGTATTCCGGTGGACAAACAGCTTCCGGGAAGTCTCGGAGACGTTCAAGCTGTTCTCGAAGAAACGCTGAATGGTGAACAGAGTCTCGTGATCCAGAGAATCAATGGAGCCCTTCCGGAACACTTCCTTCAGGAACATCTCACACAGGGTGGTGGGCAGCTGGTAGATCAGCCGCGCAATGCCCAGGTGATTGTAGCTGACAATGGGCTTTTCCGTGTCAAATACCTTGCCCACTTCCAAAGCCACCTGAGCTTCCTTGAAGGACCGGGCAAGATCCTTAATGCTGCTGACCACGGTGCCGATACCCACGGAACAGTGGGTGTAGAACTCGCCGGACAGGGTATCCACAATGGAGCTGGCCAGCTTGTCAATATCCTTCTCATCGATGTTGGGTTTGATCTCCTTCACCAGAGCGATATCTGTCTCGTTGATATTGATGATGAAATCCTTGTTCTTGTCCGGGAACAGGTTCTGCAGCACATCGTAGGCGGAGATGTCGTTCTTATCGGCGATCTTCACCAGCATGCACACCCGGCTCACGTCGGAGTCAAAGTGGAGCTCATGGCTCTTGAGGTAAATATCTCCGGGCAGGATGTTGTCCAAAATCACATTCTTGATGAAGTTGCCCCGGTCATACTTCTCGTCGTAATACTGCTTGATGCTGTTGAGAGAGACCGCCAGGATCTTCACGTACTTCTGGGCCTCAGGATCCTTTCCGGCCACAAACACAGCATACTCCGGGCGGGGACGGCTGCCGAAGGATTTGAAGGTGAACTCATCCGTCTGGAACACGTCTGAAGAAGCCATCTCCTCCGGGGTGATCTCATCGCAGACTTCCCCGATTTTCCCCAGTTCGCTGCAAGCGATAATCACGGAGGACTCGTCTACAACGCCGATGGTCCGGTCGATGGTATCCCGCATTTGATGGATGATACCCTGAAATAATCTGTTTGACATGACTCTTCCCCTTTCTTTCTATCGCAGGGGCCTTTTCCCCCATTGAGTATTTAGGAAAAACTGGCAGCAGGTGCAGCCCCTGAAATAGACGGAACACACCTATATGGCTTTATTTTACATAATTGAACGGAAAAATTCAACCTTTTTTTGAAAAAAGAAAACTATTTTTCCGTCCAGGAATGAAAAAAGGGATACCATTTCTGGTACCCCTTTTGAATGGCAAACAATTTTAGTTGAGGATGGTCTTCTCGGTCTCTTTGTCGAACAGGTGCATCTTGTTCAGGTCGAAAGCGATCTTGGACTTGTCGCCGGACTTGGCGGTGGAGGTGGGCTCCACACGAGCGGTGACAGCGTTGCCTTCGCAGTTCAGATACAGATAGGTCTCAGCGCCCATCAATTCGGTAACTTCCACGTCAGCGGTAACATGAGCGCCGCCAACCTTCTCGATGAACTCGGGCTCGTCATGCACGTCCTCGGGACGGATGCCGAACACAACGTCCTTGCCCACATAGCCAGCCAGGTCAACCACAGCGCCGGCAGCCTTCTTCTGAGGAACCTTGATCTTGCAAGCGCCGAAGGTCAGCACATAGTCGGAGCCTTCCTTGCCCAGCTTGGCGTCGATGAAGTTCATTTGAGGAGAACCCATGAAGCCGGCCACGAACTCGTTGATGGGATAATCGTACAGGTTCTGAGGAGTATCGACCTGCTGAATGAAGCCGTCCTTCATAACCACGATGCGGTCGCCCATGGTCATAGCTTCGGTCTGGTCGTGAGTAACGTAAATGAAGGTGGTGCCCAGACGCTTGTGCAGCTTGGCGATCTCAGTTCTCATCTGAGCACGCAGCTTAGCGTCCAAGTTGGACAGAGGCTCGTCGAGCAGGAACACCTTAGGATCGCGGACGATGGCGCGGCCCAGAGCCACACGCTGTCTCTGACCACCGGACAGAGCCTTGGGCTTGCGGTCCAGCAGGTGAGAGATGTCCAGGATGCGGGCGGCTTCTTCCACGCGGCGCTTGATCTCATCCTTGGGAGTCTTGCGCAGCTTCAGGCCGAAAGCCATGTTATCGAACACGGTCATGTGAGGATACAGGGCGTAGTTCTGGAACACCATGGCGATATCTCTGTCCTTGGGAGCGATGTCGTTGGAGAGCACATCGCCGATGTACAGTTCGCCCTTGCTGATTTCTTCCAGGCCAGCGATCATACGCAGGGTGGTGGACTTGCCGCAGCCAGAGGGGCCGACCAGGATGATAAATTCCTTGTCTTCGATGTCCAGGTTGAAGTCAGTAACAGCAGTAACGCCACCAGAATAGATCTTGTAAATATTTTTCAAAGTTACGCTTGCCATTCAGATTTTCCTCCTATTTTTCCATGACTCTGTGCCGCGCTTTACGCCACAAGTCATTTTTAGATTGGTTTAAGTATAACAGATAAACCCGGCGGGGGAAAGTCTTTATTTGTCCAAAGATTTTTTAAGTCCTTTATGGACTTTCCCTAAATTCCAAATCATTTAGCCTTTTTTAGTACAAGTTGCTAACGAAAGATCGATTGGACCTCCTGGGGGGTCAGCAGCCGGCACTCCCCTTCCCCTAGTGTTTCGTCCAGCTGGAGCCCCCCTATCTTGAGTCTTTTCAGCTCCAGCACGGTCTTCCCCCGGGCTTCAAACATGCGCTTCACCTGGTGGAACCTGCCTTCCCGAATCTCCACAAATCCGTAAAAAGGGTCTTCCCCAGCCCACAGCCGCCCCGGGGCGTAGGTCTCCCCCTGCCACCGGATGCCGGCGGAAAACGCCTCCTCGTCCTCCCGGTTTACAGGGGCGTCCAGCTTGGCAAAGTACAGCTTGTACACGTGTTTTTTGGGGGAAAGCATGTTGTGGGCCAGCTCCCCGTCGTCGGTGATCAGCAGCAGCCCGGTGGTGTCCTTGTCTAGCCTTCCCGCCGGGAACAGCCCCCGGCGGCGCAGGTCCTCCGGGAGCAGATCCAGCACGGTCTGGGCATGGCGGTCCTCCGTTGCCGAAAGGACCCCCGCCGGTTTGTTCATCATAATGTACAAGTGTTCCCGGTAGCATACCGGCCGGCCGTTCACCTCTATTGCCATCTGTTCCGGCTCCACCTTGGCGCCCGGGTCCTTCTCCGGCTTTCCGTCCACGGTCACCCCGCCGGAGCGTACCAGCTTCCCCACTTCCTTCCGGGTGCCGAGCCCCTGGGAGGAAAGAAATTTATCCAGTCGTTCCCCCATTGTTTTCACGTCCTTTCCCCAGCAGTTCAATCGATGGGATACGCCTCCTCGGGGATCACCTCCCCGGCTGTCTCAGTCTCCTCTTCTGTCTGGGACACGGGGCTCTCTTCTGATACTCCGCTCTCAGCAGCCGCATTTGAGGACCCTTCCGGCGCCGGGCTCACACTGGGCTCCGCGCTGACAGCAGGCTGGGCGCTTTCCCCAGGCTCCATGCCAGTTTCCCCGAACCGGGCGCTGTCTGCCGCGAAGCCATGCATAAAGCCGTCCACTTCCGCGCATGCCACGTCCCCGCCGATGATCTGGTCCCCGTAAACCAGCAGCGTGGCGTACACCTCCGGCTCATTGGGGTAGTTCTCCACCTTGTACAGGTACTGGGTGCAGATTTCCCCCGCATAGGGCTCCAGGTCGAACCCCTGGGCTTTCTGCATCACGTTGTAGGCGGTATACACGTCGTTGAACTGGGCGGGGATCATCACTTCTCTTGTTTCGGCGGGCTCTGTCTGCACCTGCCAGCCAAACCCCTGGAGAAAGGCCACCCTCTCCTCATTGGTGCCTCCGGGAATAGGCTGACGCTCCTCCTGGCCTCTGCTCTGAAGGAACAGACAGGCTCCCGCCACAATCACCGCCAACAACAAAAACGCAATGATCCTTTTCCGATTGGCTTTCAGCGATACGACCATAGTTTCCACCGTTCCTCTCTCATAAGTTCCTTGAGCCATACATATGAGAAAGGCCGGAAAGTTATGAATCTGTCAGGGCAGCTCCACCAGCTGGAACTCTGGGAACTTTTCCTGGGCGGACGCCGCGGACACCACCCAGCCCCCCGGCAGCCGGAACTGAGAAAGCACCACACCGGCATCCCGGAAGCGGGGGCAGCCATCCTCAAAGGTGAAGCGAGCCTGCTGGAATCCATAAGCGATCCCTTTGCCGGAAAGTTTCATCACGCTCTCCTTCAGGGTCCACAGCTGGAGGAACGCCTCCTCCCGGTCCCGCTGCCGAAAGATCCAGGAACGCTCCTCTTCCGTGCAGACTCGTTCCACCAGCGGCTGCCGAAAGGGGCGCCGGCTTTCGCCGTCCACTCCCAGAGGGGCGCCGCTCAGCCCGCAGCAGACCAGGCCCTTGCAGTGGCTAACGCTGAAATGAACGGGACAGTCGGAAAAATAGGGCCTGCCTTCGGGGGTGCGTTCCCGGGAAAGAGCGGACAATTCCAGGCCCCACTCCCGCTTTAACGCCCAATCCAGAAGCTTCTCCGCCGTTTCCCGCTGGAAGGCAAGCTCTTCCTTCCGGCTGGAAAACCTCCTCTCGTACCGAACGCCGTACAGCACGGGCCACCCCTCCCCCACAAGTCACTGAGGCTGATTATACCACAAAGTCATCTGGATTTGAAGGGGCACACTCCCCGGAAAGAAAACTATTATAGACAGAGGGCTCTTTCCCCAGGACCTTCCATAGGCCTCTTTCCTTCCTTTCACCTCAACCCACCCATAGGAGTGATGATATGGCAACCCTGCTGCTTCTTTTAATATACCTGTTTTACATAGGCTTAGGGATCCCGGATTCCCTCTTGGGCGCGGCCTGGCCTGCCATTTATGAACAGTTCCATGTTCCCCTCTCCTACGCCAGTGTGCTGTCTGTCATCATTTCCAGCGGGACCGTGGTTTCCAGTCTGTTCAGCGCACGGCTGATCGCCTGGCTGGGCACCGCGAAAATCACCGCGCTGTCCACCGTCCTCACTGCCGGAGCGCTGCTGGGATTTTCCTGTTCCCAGAACTTCCTGTGGCTGTGCCTGTTCGCAGTGCCCCTGGGAATCGGCGCCGGCTCGGTGGACACTGCTCTGAACAACTATGTGGCTCTCCATTACAACTCCATGCAGATGAATTTTCTCCACTGCTTCTACGGCATCGGGGTCACTGCCAGCCCCTTTCTCATGTCCATGGCTCTGGCGGACAATATGGACTGGCAGTGTGGATACCGCACGGTTTTCTCCATTCAGCTGTTTCTCGCTGTGTTGGCAGTCCTCACCCTGCCCCTTTGGAAAACCGGGAAAACAGCCCGCCATGAAGAGGAGCTCCTGTGCGTGGTGCCTATCACCCAGATGCTCCGGCGGAAAAAGGCGCTTGCCTCCTGTGCGGTGTTCGGGGGCATTGGAGCGTTGGAATCCACCTGCCTCATTTGGGGCAGCACCTATCTTGCAGGGCCCGTTCAGCTCTCCCCGGACCTGGCGGCAGCTCTCATCTCTTTCTACTTTGTGGGGATCACCTTGGGCAGGTTCGCCTCTGGCCTATTCACCTTGAAATGCAGCGACTGGCAGATCATTTCCGGAGGGCTGCTGCTGCTCTCCTTTGCCGTTCTTCTGCTTCTTGTCCAGTCCACTCCTGCCATGGCGGTGGCCGCCCTGTTTCTGGTCGGGCTGGGGAACGGACCCATGCTTCCCAATATGACCCACTTGACCCCCATCCTGTTCGGCGTAAGGTGTTCCCAGTCCCTCATCGGCATGGAGATGGCATGCTACTATCTGAGCATCCTGGTGACACCGGTGGTGTTCGGCATGGTGGCGGAGCGCGCCGGCGCTGCCATCTTTCCCCTGTTTCTGCTGGCCACGTTTCTGGTAATGGCTGGATTTACCGCGATCTTAAAACTAGGCGAGGCGAAAAGCCGAGCAGACCGATAAAAAAAGACACCGCCTTGTTCCAAACGGAACGAGACGGTGTCCTGTTGTACGAAAGTGTTCCCCACTCAGCGTGGTCCTAAGCCATGGTCACGCCACGGCCCCGGAGGTAACTGTTAGTTGCGGGGGTTCTTGATGGCAGCCTGTGTAGGGATGGTTCCATAGGGTGCGCCAAAATACGCGATTTTTTGTATAATTAGCTCTTTTTAGTAGGGCGATTTCGGAACAAAAGCCGTCACTTTCAACAAGGTGCGGCTTTTTTGTTTCTTCGTCCATTTTCCTTCTCCAAAAAAGGAACTTGAGCAAATTCGATCTCCCAGACCCTCTTTTTTGGGGGAACACAAGTGGGTTTTCGAGTGTGAAAGACCCTGTTTTCAGAAACAGAAAAGTAATTTTTCCCCTGTAAAACACATGCAAAAGAAACGGAAGTGATTCCATTTGAACACGCAAATCATCGCCGTCGCCAACCAGAAGGGCGGCGTCGGCAAGACAACGACCTGCGCGAACTTAGGGATAGGGTTGGCCCAGGCAGGGAAGAAGGTCCTGCTGGTGGACGCTGACCCCCAGGCCAGTCTGACCATCAGCCTGGGCCATCCCCAGCCGGACAAGCTGCCCTTTACCCTGTCCGATGCGATGGGCCGCATCCTGATGGACGAGCCGATACGCCCCGGCGAGGGCATCCTGCACCACCCGGAGGGCGTGGACCTGATGCCCGCCGACATCCAGCTCTCCGGCATGGAGGTATCGCTGGTGAACGCCATGAGCCGCGAGACCATCCTGCGGCAGTATCTGGACACCGTGAAGGGACAGTATTCCCATATCCTGATCGACTGCCAGCCCTCCCTGGGTATGCTCACGGTCAACGCCCTGGCAGCGGCAAACAGGATCATAGTCCCCGTCCAGGCGGAGTATCTGCCTGCCAAGGGCCTGGAGCAGCTGCTGTCCACCATCAACAAGGTCAAGCGGCAGTTGAACCCCAAGCTCCAGATCGACGGCATCCTGCTGACGATGGTGGACAACCGCACGAACTTCGCCAAAGAGATCGCCGCCCTGCTGCGGGAGACCTACGGCAGCAAAATCAAGGTGTTCGGCACCGAGATTCCCCATTCTGTCCGGGCCAAGGAGATCAGCGCCGAGGGCAAGAGCATCTTTGCCCATGACCCCGGCGGCAAGGTGGCCGAGGGCTACAGAAATCTGACCAAGGAGGTGTTGAAACTTGAAAAGCAGCGCGAAAAAAGTAGAGCTGGCATCGGTCGATGACCTGTTCTCCACCGAGGAAAGCCGCGCCGACGCCCAGCGGGAAAAGGTTCTGGAAATTCCGCTCACGGAGCTGCACCCGTTCAAGGACCACCCCTTTAAGGTCAAGGATGATGAGGCCATGATGGAAACCGCAGACAGCATCCGGCAGTACGGCGTTCTGGTTCCGGCCATTGCCCGCCCGGACCCCAACGGCGGCTATGAGCTGGTAGCCGGACACCGGCGGCACCGGGCCAGCGAACTGGCTGGCAAGGATACCATGCCGGTGATTGTCCGGGACCTGGACGACGATGCCGCCACCATCATTATGGTTGACAGCAACTTGCAGCGGGAAAGCCTGCTCCCCAGTGAGCGGGCTTTTGCCTACAAGATGAAGTTGGATGCCATGAACCATCAGGGTGCCCGTGCCGATTTAACTTGTGGCCAAGTTGGCCACAAGTTGCAGGCAGGTCAAAAAAGCAGAGATTTGTTGGCTGCTCAAACGGGAGATAGCGCCAGAAACATTCAGCGTTATATCCGCCTGACCGAGCTGATTCCCAAACTGCTGGATATGGTGGATGAGAAAAAAATCGCCTTCAACCCCGCCTACGAGCTGTCGTTCCTCAAAAAAGAGGAACAGGTACAGCTTCTGGACGCCTTGGAAAGCGAACAGGCCACCCCTTCCCTCTCCCAAGCGCAAAGGCTGAAGAAATTAAGTCAAGAGGGCCATCTCTCTATGGAAGTGATGCGAGCCATCTTGGGTGAGGAAAAGAAAAGCGACCTGGACCGGGTGACTTTCACCTCCGACACCCTGCGGAAGTATTTTCCCAAGAGTTACACGCCGGCCAAGATGCAGGAAACGATTATCAAGCTGCTGGAACAGTGGCAGCGCAAGCGCCAGCAACAGCAGGAACGCTGAGAAAGGAGGAGCCCCATGGCGGTCTTTCGGATTGAAAGAACCCGCGACTATACGGTAATGAGCAATCATCACCTGCGGAACCACACATTATCCCTGAAGGCCAAGGGATTGCTCTCCATGATGCTGTCCCTGCCGGATGACTGGAACTATACCACCCGCGGCCTTGCGAAAATCTGCAAGGAGGGCGTGGACGCCATCGGCGGCGCGCTGCGGGAGCTGGAGGGTGCCGGTTATATCGTGCGCCACCAGCTGCGGGACCGGCAGGGACGGATCAGCGACACCGAGTATGTGATCTATGAGCAGCCCCAGCCCCGGCAGCCGGAAACGCCTGGGCCGGATACGGCTGAACCGGATACGGCTTCACCAGATACGGAAAACCCGTATCTGGATAAACCGGATACGGAAAAGCCCGCAGAATTAAATATAGAGAAATCAAATACCCAAAAATCAAAAACTGATCCATCAAGTACCGATTCCATTCCCTTCCGGGGAACAGCGGCGGCCAGGCCGCCGGAACGGAAAGGAAGGGATGCGATGTCGATGGAGGAAATGCAGAATTATCGGGAATTGATTTTGGACAACATCGAGTACGACCACCTGTGCCGGGAGTTTGCCACCTACCGGGAGGATTTGGACGAGATCGTGGAGCTGATCGTGGAAACGGTCTGCGCCAAACGGAAAACCACCCGAATCGCTGGCGGCGACTTTCCCCATGAGGTGGTCCGCTCCCGTTTTTTGAAGCTGGACAGCAGCCACATCGAGTTTGTCATGGAGTGCCTGCACAACAACACCACCGAGGTCCGCAACATGAAGCAGTACCTGCTGACCGTGCTGTTCAATGCGCCCACCACCATAAGCAATCACTACTCCTCCCAAGTGAATCACGACCTCTATGGAAGGAATGAGATGTGAGAGTTTGGGAGTGGGCGTTGCTGCGGCGGCTGGTGGTCCCGCCTTAGTATTCAGACCATCCACTGCATAATCGACGAAGGGAGGCGAGAAAAATGCAGGAGGAAGTAGAAAACAGAACTTTAACGCTGGTCGTCAGCGGCACCAAGTTCACCGGACGGCTGCTGAAAGCCGCCGTTACCAAGTACATGGCCCACCGCAGGGAGAAAAA